>CAZIVK010000262.1:0-3042 GCA_964542515.1 uncultured Oscillospiraceae bacterium
TTCCTCCCAAATAAAGAACGCAAGGAGACCATTAAGAAATCCTGCCAAAGGTCCTTCCAGGCTCTGCGCATTGATGTAAATAGTGAGTTTGACGTGTTATCTACTTTCCTTGAAAAACTGCCCAATGTCTTAAAAAGTGGTGGCCGCGTAGCAATCCTCACCTTCCATTCCGGCGAGGACAGACTTGTTAAAAAGTCATTCCAACAGCTCCACAGAGGCGGCTTCTACTACGATGTAGCCAAGGATGTAATCCGGCCTTCCAAAGAGGAATGTTACCAAAACCCAAGAGCACGCTCCACCAAAATGCGCTGGGCTATCCTTGGATAACACGCTCACCTTCCGAGCAGACATATTCCTTACGATATGAATCACAATAATTTATCCCTTAGTAATAAACTGGAGCTCATATGAAATATAAAAGTATAAAAACAGGCACATTTAAATCTCGACCCAATAGGTTTATTGCCATTGTCAGTATTGATGGCACCGATGAAACTGTTCATGTTAAAAATACTGGAAGGTGCAAGGAACTCTTGATTCCAGGAAGCAAAGTGATTTTAAGCAAAGCGGATAACTTGTCCAGAAAAACAAAGTACGACCTAATAGCAGTCTATAAGCAAGGATTAGGTCTGGTTAATATTGATAGCCAAGCTCCAAATCAGGTGGTGAGGGAGTGGCTACTTTTACAAGATTACGACAAGGTACAGCCTGAATACAAATTCGGGAATTCAAGACTTGATTTCTATTTAGAAAAGGGCAATAAAAAAATCTTTATGGAGGTCAAGGGCTGCACACTAGAAATAGACGGAATTGGCTATTTCCCTGATGCTCCAACCGTGCGTGGCACAAAACATTTAAGGGAACTTACAGACGCTGTTCTAAATGGCTATGAATGCTACGTTGTGTTTGTCATCCAAATGCCAAAAGTTACCGAGGTACGCCCTAATGCTGCGACAGATCCTGTGTTTGCAAAGGCTTTATGTGAGGCAAAGGCAGCCGGTGTTAATGTGATTTGCTTGCAGTGTGCCGTGACTGAAGACGAGTTGAAGGTTAAGCAGGGCTTTAGCCGCCAAATATCAAAGCTTTAAAGACATTCCCACGCTCTTCAAAGTTTTTGAACTCACCATAACTTGCCGATGCTGGGGATAGAATACAGGCCGTTCCTGATATAGCACTTTTTTCAGCAACAGATGTTGCTTCATATAAACTTGTACAATAAATCAACCTTGGGTTAGCCGACTCAAGGTTTTTTAGCATGTCATAAATCCGTTTCCCCGACTCATACATGCAGATAACATTAGCAATTTTGGACTTAGCCAAATAATTCACAAGTCCTGTGTAGTCAATTCCCCTATCCATACCACCCAATAAAATTGTTGAGACATTTGGAATGCTTTCGATGGCACTAATAGTAGATTCAACTGTAGTAGAAATTGAATCATCATAGTAATCAACACCATTTTTATTTCCAAGTAGCTCTAGGCGGTGATGGAGGGGAACATAGGACTTCAAAGATTCTATGAACTCTTCATCAGAAATACTAAATGATTTAGCAACGCTATAAACAAATGCGCAATTGCCTAAGTTTTGAGTACCACGCAACCTGACACCCCTTATCTCTTCCAACGAATTAAAGGGTAAATCATCTTTATCAACCACTATTGTACGGGATACCGATTCTTCCCTGGAAGGCGTTACACTTATATCGCAATACAGTTCATCAAGCGGATGCTGGTGGAGGTAGATATTCTTCTTGGCACGCACATAACTTTCCAAAGTTTTATAGCGATCAAGATGATCTTCATAAATGTTCAAGAACAGAGACAAGGTTGGTGAAAACTCGCAACTTTCAAGCTGATGACATGATAATTCCAAAACAACAACTGTCTCTGGTTTGATATCATCAACAATTTCAAATACTGGGGTGCCTATATTTCCAGCAATAAAACAGGGAACCTGATTGGTGTGAAGCACATGAAAAAGCAAGGATGAAACTGTACTCTTCCCTTTTGTTCCAGTAACCCCTATTACCTGCCTATTGAATGCCTGCAAGAAAATTTCTGTCTGGGAGGTTATTCTACACCTATATTCACGATAGTCTTTTGGTAGAGCAACACCGGGGCTTTTGAAAACCACATCATAATCATCTATGTGATCCAGATAGCCTTCACCAGAATGTATAGTTGCATCATCTATGTTTTGAGGAGCATTAATATCGGCAATACCAAGACTAGCATATAAGCCAATGCGATTAATTAGCTTATAAGTGGCCTGTCCTTCTTTACCAAATCCCAATAACAGGACTCTTTTTCCGTTAATTAGATTGGAGAGCAGATCTATCATATGTTTTTCACCTTATCTTCATTCTATCTTGTTCTTGATGGCCTGAACAAACTGCTCCGGAATATGATTGTTCTCATCATAGCTTTTGATCAACTCATCTATGTCATATTCTGTTGATATGTTCAGCTCTCTGTAATACTTTAACAGTTCAGGCAACTGCAAGCCATTGGTTTCGTATTGTCGGAGAAGCTCTTGTAAAGCAGCATTGACCTCATCACATCTACCAACACACTCGAATGGCTTCTCCGGTGTCAAACCAATTAGCTTTTCAAGTGTTGGCAAAAGAGAGATGTCACTTAACATATCTTTACCGAATATGCTGACCATTTCATCATGTTTAAGAAATGGAGAAAGTATAACATACACAAAAAGGCATTTGGGACATCTGGCACACCATAGGTCCTGTTTGCTCCCAACATTGCAGCTTTGAAAAATTGGATGGTATTTATCTAACCCTGAGAAAATCTTTGCTATGCCGATCTCAGTTAATGGACGTAACAGACTGAAGTATTTTATACCGGAATCTATATAACTCTTTTCGTAATTAATAAAATCCGACTCAAACTCCAAACTCTTGGAATACTGATGATTAACATCAGAATTTAGTACGGTGGACTCGTTTGCGCTAGACTCGTTTGAAAGAGCAACAAATTCAATTCCGTGAATATAGGCAGTAAGAACAGAAGAAAATGCTACCAG
>CAZIVK010000263.1:0-3040 GCA_964542515.1 uncultured Oscillospiraceae bacterium
CCCGCCGGCATCCTGGGTTGGTTTCCGGCAACCATAATAACCGCCATTGTCTCCCCAATTGCACGACCTATACCCAAAACAACACCCGCCATAATTCCCGACTTAGCAGCAGGCAGAGTAGCAAAGAAAACACTGCGCTCATGGCTTGCTCCTAGTGCAAGACCACCTTCGTAGTAACTCTCAGGCGCCGCACGGATGGCGGATTCACTCACTCCAATAATTGTGGGCAGGATCATCATCCCCAGGAGAACAGACGCTGTTAACATACTACTTCCATCTCCCCCTATATAGTTCCGGACAAATGGCACAATTACCACAAGTCCAAAGAAACCGTAGACAACGGAGGGAATGCCCGCCAACAGTTCGATGGCGGGTTTGAGTATGGAGTAGATTTTTTTTGGACAGAACTTGGCCATATATATGGCCGTCAGAACACCTATTGGAACTCCAATGATTACAGCCCCAGCTGTTACATAAATACTGCCCAGAATCATTGGAAAAATGCCGTAGATATCATTTGAAGGTTTCCACTTCTGCCCCAGAAGAAACTCAGGTAGTCCAATTTCTAGCATTGCCGGGATCCCGTTTGCAAACAGAAAGACACATATTAGGGCCACTGCAAATATCGAGACACAGGCGGCAGCAAGAAATAGAACTGAAACAATCTTTTCTTTATACTTCCGCAAACTAATCCCTCATTACTTATTCAACTTCAGACCAGTCGGTAATATCTCCGGTGTAAATATCTCTCACCTGATCGGTAGTAAGGCCCTCTATGGCGTTGTCGTTGTGTACTATTATAGCAATTCCATCCATAGCTATTACCGTTGCATCTAGCTCTGCAAGTTCACTATCCTTGAGCTCCCTGGATGCCACGCCGACATCACAGATGCCCTCTATGGCCGAGTTCATACCTGTGGACGAGTCACTCTGCTGTACTTCCACCTCAATGCCTATGTTGACTGCCGCAAAGCTCTCTTTAAGTTTTTCCATAACTGGTGTGACCGATGATGACCCGGCTACCACTACTTTGCCACTTGCACCGTTGCTTACAAAGTCCCCATTGTTTGACGCGGAGACATAACCGCTCTCCTCAACAACTGCCTGTCCTAAGCTGCTCATAATGTAGTTGATAAAATCCTGGGATGCAGGGCTTACATCACCTTTTGTTGCAATGTTAAAGGGGCGGGCCACCTTATAGTTACCAGACTTGACGTTACCAACAGTTGGCTCCACTCCATCTACTTTCAGCGCTTTCACGGTACTGTTTAAAGATCCCAGGGAAATGTAGCCTATAGCTTTGCTATTTCCGGAAACCGAGGTCATAACTACTGAAGTGCTGTTAGAAATGCTGGCCTCCTCCGTAGTGTAGTCAACTTTAGTTCCGTTAGCGTCCTTCTTTTCAACTCCTACAAGTTCTATGAAGGCTCCCCGTGTTCCTGATCCTTCCTCACGTGACACAACAGTTATTTCACTTGTTGTTTTGGGGCTACATGCTGCAAATGCAAAGAGTATAAGAGCACTTGCTAATATGACTGAAAATATTTTTTTCATGGTTTTAATCTCCTTGTCCTTGGTTTATGTATTATCTGATTTACTCTTTCATAATAACCGCCCATTGTAAAATCAAATAAACACCAAAGGTTAAATCTTTGTAAAATCTTAGAGCTTTAAAAACCAAGTGGCCAAGTTAAAGTAAGTAAAAAGAGCTACGGCGTCAACTATGGTAGTTATTAGGGGTGCCGCCATTATTGCGGGGTCAACTTTTACCTTTTTTGCAACTATAGGGAGGATGCTACCCACTATTTTTGCAATAATTACCGTTATCAAGAGACTTATAGATACAGTAAGGTTTGTCATTAAGTCAATCCGCTCTATGAGGTATAATCTCACAAAGTTCACAGCAGACAGAGTAATCCCTACAATTAAGCTCACCCTAAATTCTTTCCACATTACCTTGAAGATGTCCCTAGTCCTTATTTCATCAAGGGCAAGTCCCCTTATGATAAGTGTTGCGGATTGGGAGCCTGAGTTTCCACCTGTGTTCATGAGCATGGGTATGAACATAGTCAACAGTATTACCGATTGGAGCACTTCCTCATATATACCCATTATCTTGCCTGTAAAAGTTGCTGAAATCATGAGAACTAGCAGCCATGTTATCCTATTTTTTGCCAACTTAAAGACACCTATTTTGAGGTACTCTTCCTCCGACGGCGCCATAGCAGCCATCCTTTGAAAGTCCTCGGTGTTCTCCTGTTCTATGATATCTACAACGTCGTCTATGGTGATAATTCCTACCAGCCTGTTTTCATTGTCAACTACAGGCATTGCACTAAAGTCATACTTTTTAAAGAGTCCAGCAATCTCCTCCTGGTCCTCATGGGTGGCTATCGATATAAAATTGGTCTCCATAATGCTGGCAATGTTGGTGTCTGCACTACTTAAAATCAGCTTCCTAATTGAGACAACTCCCTGAAGCTTCCTATTGTTGTCCATGACGTAACAGGTCTCAATTGTCTCCTTGTCTATCCCGGTCTCCCTTATATGGTCCAGCGCTTGGGATACACTCATCTCTTTTTTCAGGTCGACATATTCTATTGTCATCAGACTGCCCGCTGAATCATCGGGATATTTTAAGAAGTGGTTTATTAACTTTCTTGTGCGCTCATCTGTGTTTGCCAGGACCTTCTTCACAACACTTGCCGGCATCTCCTCAAGTAAATCCACCGTATCATCCAGAAACAGGTCATCTATAATAAATTGTAATTCCTTGTCAGTTATTCTCTCTATTAGGTACTGCTGCCTCTCATACGAAAGGTAGCTAAAAACATTAGCCGCATCCTCTTTAGGAAGCAAGCGGAAAAGTACCAGAACCTTATCTCCATCGAACTCCTCAATGAACTGGGCGATATCAACATCATTAAGATCCTTGAGCTCCTCCCTAACTTTTGCAAACTTGCCCTCCTGCAGCAACTCCATTACTGTGTTTTTCACGTTATCACTCTCCTTGCTCTTAGCTTGTACCTATTCTATCACA
>CAZIVK010000264.1:0-3034 GCA_964542515.1 uncultured Oscillospiraceae bacterium
CTTTCCTAATATATGCTGCCAGAGCACCCAAAAGGTTTCCAAATAGCCACCCCACAATAATTGCTGGCAACTGCAGACCTACAGTCCACCAGGTAGCGGAACCTATAATATCGGAGACTGGTCGAGGATATTGGCTAAATGATAGACCAAAGTCCCCCTGAAGAGCATTCTTAATAAATAAAGCAAATTGTGTGTGAAGGGGCTTATTAGTGCCAAACTGTTCTGCGTAGTTTTGATATATGCGCTTTACAGCAGAGACATCTGATATACCTTCGGCAGTCCTTGCTGTTATTGCTGCCACAGGGTCATTTGGCATGAGGCGTGGAAGGATAAAATTCAGAATTACTGCTGCAACAAGTGTGACAATAAACCAGATCATCTTTTTTCCGAAATATTTACCGTAACCTTTCATCGTTTTTCCTCCATATATTGATAAAGCAGCCATGTTTCAACAAGCCCCGAAACACGGCTGCATCATCAGATTATTTGATTACGGATTTACAAGCCCTATTTTGTAGAGTCCTGCGATGCCGTATCCGTTGATAAGGTTTGTAGGCGGAATATTATTCCCGTCACCATGTTCAGGATAATTTGTCCAGATAGTTTCGTTGGCTGAGTCAAATAATGCGGGCCTATACATGAGTGTGAAAGATGGAACATCAGTCAGGTAGATCTCCACAGCTTCTGTATAATATTCCTTGAGCTTTGCAGCGTCTTTTTCGGTAGGAATAAGTTTAATTAGCTCATCAATACGTGCGTTGCTGTAATGACCGTAGTTTCCTGACCAGTTACCCTCAACACCAATAAATTCAGAGCTCATTAGCTGGCGCAGGCGTCCCCACGGCATTGTTGGTGCGGAACCATCGGTCCCCATCATAAAGATATCATACTGATCCTGATTTGCAGCTGTAACTACTGTCTGGTAAACAGACCACTCAGGGAATTCAGTCGTTATTTCTATACCAATTTTCTCACCGGCAGCAGCAACTATCTCCATTGCAGCCATCCAGTCGGTCCAGCCATTGGGGCAGCACGCATTATATGATAGCTTTTGTCCGTCATATTCGCGCCATCCATCCCCATCGGAATCTACGATACCCGCGTCATCAAGCAATTTCTTGGCTCCATCGATATCACTACCTACCCATTGTAGGTCAGCAACGTCAGCTTTGTTGTACGTAGCTTGTTCGCCGGCGGTCGGGTTCATTATGGACCTAGGAACAGCATCAAACAGTGGGGACTGGTTAGTCATTGCATTTGCAATTATTGCATCATAGTCTACGGCTATAGCGATGGTTTTTCTGATTACGGGGTTATCGAGCCCATAGGCCGATGTCATGTTAAACCATGCTGTGGGTAGACTTTCACTCATATGATAAGGAGCCTCATCTATATATGTGGAGATCGGGAGACCGTCCTTCAACCAGAGCTCCTGGATGTTCGGAATAAACTGTTGGCAGACGTCAACCTCGCCCTCTTTAAATGCAACTTCTCCTGCAGGGTTGTCTGCGTACATCACGTGTGCTAGGTATTTTGGTACAGGCAGCGCTCCCCACATAGACGGGTCTTTTCCCCAGTAATCATCATTGCGCACAATGACAATCTTCTGGTCGTTTGCAAAGTATGGGCCATAAGGTCCTGAGTAGACAACGTCATCTGCAATATCTTTTTTGATCGTGGCTTCATCGTTGTTGCAGCGAGCCTCTAACCCTTGTAACCAAGCCTTCTGAAGGATATATGATTGTCCCAAATACTGCACAACCATAAGTGGGTTTTCCGGCTGTCCACTATCATTTGTTTTTGCCTTTATAACTATAGTACTTGCGTCCTTTGCTTCAACAGTGTCTATGTAAGGGCCCATCGCTAGTCCATGGTTAGTGTTGTACTTGACGCTAAATTCATGAGAATATGCTACGTCCTCAGCAGTTACTGAAGTTCCGTCACTCCATTTGGCAGTACTTTTTAGTTTCACGGTCATTTCGGTCAAATCATCGTTCCACTCATAGTCGCCATCTGCAAGCAGAGGGTACATTGCACCATCCAGCATATTATACATATATAGTGTTTCGAACATCGGCAGACGCGATCCACCGGGGGACACGGTGATTGGCACTGCGTTGTTCATGTCCGATGATACCGGGTTCCATCCATTGATAGCACCCCACTGCAATCCAGCAAAATATAGGGTTTCGTTTCTAGGGATATCGCTTACAGTTGTATCGTCTTCTGGATCTGGATCATCTTCCGGCTCATCTGCCGTGGGGCTGGGCTTTACGGTTGCTGAAGCAACTGGGTCATCCGGTGTTGCTTTAACCTCTCCACTATTGTCACAAGCCGACATTATGCCAAACAGTAATAACATGGCCATAACAAGAGCAATGGTTCTCCTAGCACTTCTTTTCATGACTTTCCTCCTATAATGATAGTATTTTGATGAACTTGACTGCCACAATTCTATCTCAGGACACATGCAAAATAGGTCAAAAAAACTGGACTAAGAAAAATAATTTCTCAGCCCATATTCCAAGATAAAACGAAATAGCCGTTATTTCTAACGGCTATGACAATTTGCCACTTTGTTTCACGGTAGGATTGCACTGAACATATACGCGGTACTGTACTTGTTGTAGCATTGTGTTCCTGCTGTTTAATACTTCATGGTTTGTTTTTCACTGACTTAATAAGCAGCATCATCGGACGACGTAGTTCATCTGACATGCCGGGTATATCCATCATTTCGGCACTCGGTGTTGCTTCTTTAACGGCTTGTATTTGAAAGCCGGCTTGCATAAGTCCCATCAAAATCTGTGTAAGTGTGTGGTGCTGTTTTGTGACGTCATGTCCAAGAAAGTGTTCGATACCCAGAACCTGTTCCGCTCCGCATTCCACTGCGTATTTCAATGCCAACCATACCCGCATCCAAGATCAAGCACACTTTTACCATTCAAATCACCTATCCATACTTAGGGTCTACTGAAAAAATTCTATATGTTTTAAAAACCTGCGGAATACGTGGAAAACCGGTAAAATAATT
>CAZIVK010000265.1:0-3030 GCA_964542515.1 uncultured Oscillospiraceae bacterium
TTGAAGCCACCGTCAACGCAGATAAAGTCCTTGCCGTAAATTGTGACAAGCCCATCCCTGCGCATTATCCCGTCCACTATGTTGCTCTCTCCAATGAAGTCCGCAACAAATGTGTTTTTGGGCTCGTTGTATATGTCGGTTGGGGTTCCAATTTGCTGTATTGTGCCGTTGTTCATGACGACTATTGTGTCGCTCATTGTCAGGGCTTCTTCCTGGTCATGTGTTACGTATATAAATGTGATTCCGGACTGCACCTGTATACGTTTTAGCTCTGTCTGCATGTCCTTGCGGAGTTTTAGGTCCAGTGCACCAAGGGGCTCGTCAAGTAATAGGACGCGTGGATTGTTTACAAGAGCCCTAGCAATGGCTATACGCTGCTGCTGTCCGCCTGAAAGAGCTGAAACATTTCGTTTTTCATAGCCCCGTAAGCCAACAAGATGTAGCATGTCTGTAACTATTGGTCCAATTTTATCCTTTGGAGTTTTGCTCACCCTCAGACCAAAAGCCACATTCTCAAACACGTTAAGATGTGGGAATAGGGCATAGCGCTGAAAAATGGTGTTTACCTTCCTTTTATATGGAGGCACGTCATTAAACCTCACACCGTCGAACAGCACCTCCCCCGATGTGGGGGTTTCGAAGCCGCCTATGATCCGCAGTGTTGTGGTCTTTCCGCAACCACTGGGACCTAACAATGTGAGGAATTCCTTGTCGTTAATTGTAAGGTTTAAAGATTTTAATACATCTTCACCGTCATACGCCATCACGCAGTCGACAAGGCGAATGAGCTCTTTTGCCATGTATCATCCCCCGTTTCCAAGTTAATAAAATTTGCTGAAACATATAAATCACAATATACATCGAGAGGGTATAAAAGTCAATCCCTCAAAAGCGCTTATTAAGCTCCAAGGCAATACGTTTGACCGCCTCCATGGCTACCGTATCCTGTTCAACAGGCACTGAGTCCGTGTTTAGACTTGCAACTGTTTGATATAGCGGGGCATTTATAGACCTGAGAATAATTTTACCGGTTTTGGTTGCTATATCCGGTACTTTTGTGTCACCGCCGCCCACGAGGAAAAGAAGACCTATCTTTTTCTTAAGGGTAAAGGTTGGGTCCTTGCGGATATACTTTGCGGCATAGAAAGTCTGAAATCTGCTCGCAAATCCTAAAAAGGTGCCGTTGAGCTCAGAGTAGTTTAAGGGTGAGGCAAAGAGTACCACATCCACCTCGTTTGCAAGGCGGTAGACCTCCTGCATGTCATCCTTTATGGAGCAGCCCTCTTTTTTCCAGCAGTACCTGCAGTCTGTACAGGGGGACAACTTGTCACGATATGTGTTGTATGAATAGATTTCACCATCAAGATGCCTTTCAAATTCCTCTATTAAGCGGGAGGTATTACCTCTCTTTCTGGGCGATCCGTTGACAATTAAAGTCTTCATAAGTCACGTCCTTAAAAGTAGTTGTTTGAAAACGGTACAGACTCCACCTCAAATGAGCGACCGTTGAGATATTCAAGGATACCGGAGTCTGTTTTAAACTTGAACACAAGCTTGTATGAGTAAAGGGCCTGGTACTTCAAACCGTGTGAGGGGGAATTACGCTCACCATATTTTCCGTCCCCAACAAGGGGGTGGCCCGCATCTGCAAACTGAGCGCGGATTTGGTGTGTGCGTCCTGTGATGAGGCGGCATTCTACAAGGCTAACACCGTCCTTAACACCCAAAGTTCTATATAGTGTTTTAGCGGATTTGGCACCGGGAATGGGCTTTTTATATACCTTGACCTGTTTGTTTACTTCATCACGTAGAATAAAGCCTTCAAGAGCTCCGGTGGGTGGTGCCAGCGCTCCATGGACCAGGCAGAGGTAATACTTTTCAAGCTCTCTCTCACGGATTTTACGGTTCATTATGCGCAGAGCTTCCGAGTTCTTGGCAGCTATGACGATGCCTCCGGTGTTGCGGTCAATTCTGTTACAGAGTGAGGGTGCAAATGTATTCTCAACTGAGGGGTCATACTTACCATTTAGGAATAGATATGCCTGAAGATGTGATATAAGTGTGTTTACGGTCTCCTTGTCATCCGAGTGACAGAGTTGACCCGCGGGCTTGTCCAGGAGAATGATGTTTTCATCCTCATAGATAATGTTGATGCGGGGGTTGCGGATGTGTGAAAAGGCGTCAGCTTCAGTCGGTACCTCAAGCAGCTCATCATGTACATAGAGTGATAGGACATCACCCTCGTTGAGTCGTGTATCTATAGCTGCGCGCTTGGTGTTGAGTTTTATCCTTTTGGTGCGGATATATTTCTGAATAAGTGACGACGGCAGTGCCGGAAAGCTCTTCCGAATGAACCTATCAAGACGCTGGCCCGCGTCATTTTGACCTACTGTAATTTCTTTCAAATTAAATCCCCTTTATGATACATCTAAATACTTGCATAATATTATAATTCATATCGGTATCCAATGCAATCATGAGTACAGGGAGAACTTTTTTTAGACTACATCTGAACTGTAACAAAATTTCCGCTATTTTCGCAAAAAATGTTGACTTATTTGAGCATTGCAAGTATAATACCATTCGTACCGCCTTTATCGGGCGGTTAAATCGGCCTTATTGGAAGATTGCGGCGCATAAGGAGGGTCTTATGAAGCTTAACTTAAATGAGATAATTGATCTGCCAGGTGGCGTAATCCCTTTTGAGTACGATTTAGTTCTGGATGATTTAGAAATAAATTATGCAAAGCCCTTTGAAAGACCGGTGCATGTAACCGGGGAAGTTAGAAACAAGGCTGGAGTGCTGCAGCTTGAAGCTGAATGTTCCGCGGAAATTCGCTTTGATTGCAGTCGATGTACAGTAACCACTGTTCAGGACTATGCCCTGACTGTTGAAGCTATTCTGGCTGAGGGACTTCAGAATCCTGATGATTTTGAAAACTCAGAAATAGTGCTTCTGGAGAATGCAACGGTCAATGTGGACGAGATCGTGCGCTCAGCCATAATCCTAGAGAGTGATATGAAATTCCT
>CAZIVK010000266.1:0-3025 GCA_964542515.1 uncultured Oscillospiraceae bacterium
CCGTGGGCGGGGTTTGGAATTTCGGTGCGTAGAGGTGTAAAATTTCCGATAGATATTGACCTCGAGTTTATAGGTTTTGACTGGGTAAAAGGTCACTATCGCATTGTTATCCCTGTATCTGTAATATCAAAGAACTACTATGCGGCTGAGTTCGATATGCAGTAGAAAGTTACTAGTTAAGAACTAGGGCATGTCTCAAAATAGATTCTAGAAATCAATAGAGGCATGCTCTTCATTAGAGCTACCTGAATATAGACGAGAAGAAAAGGAAAACCACCAAGCAAATCCGGAAAGCAATTGGACAACAGCTCCGCTACATTCGCAGAGATCTAAAGAACATCATTTGACAATGACCAGCTCTGCATTTGGTCAGAACATAAAAAGAGTTACACAATAATGCAAATGCCAGATCTTCAAAATGGGAACGAAATTACTGTCGATCCCCCGGAAAATTGGCACTATGTGCGTGCCGAAGTGATAGATGGAAAGATATTATCATAGACAGTCTGAGAGGAGTCTTTTATAAGACTCCTCTGAAACCTTTTCCGATGATTTCACTTGTGTTGGTTATGAGAATGAATGCGTCGGGATCTACTTCTTTGATGTGGCGTTGTAGGAGGACGCCTTGGGGGCGGTTTACTACGGTTGTGACAACGGTTTTGGATTGGTGACTGAATGCGCCGCGGGCATCAGAGAGGGTGGCGCCGCGGTGTAGTGTGTCTACGATAAAGGCGGATATTTCGTCGGGATGTGTGGTGACGATGGTGAAGTATTTGCAGAGGTTGATGCTCTCAATGACGGAGTCTACAATGAGAGTTTTTATGGCGAGTCCAAAGACAGACATGAGGCCTACTTTGATGCCGAAAACAGGGAAGGTTGCAAGGCATATGGTGAGGTCACTGTAGAGGAGAGCTTGTCCTATGTTTACACTTGTGTGCTTTTTGAGGATGAGCGCCATTACGTCTGTGCCGCCGGATGAGGCGTCTATGTTAAAGAGCATAGCGGAACCTATGGCTGGTAGCATGACTGCAAAGGCCAGTTCTAGTAGGGGTTCATCGGTGAATGGGGCGGTCATGGGGTAGATAATTTCTAGAAGCCACAGTTGGACGGAGAACAGGATTGTGGCGTATGTAGTTTTTGCACCGAAAGCCTTTCCTAGGACGATGTAGCCGACTAACAGCAGGAGCATGTTTATTATGAATGATAGTAACCCCGGTGTGACTGCAGGGATTATTCCGTCTATGATAATTGCAAGCCCGCTGACGCCTCCGGTGGAGAAGTGGTTTGGGAATTTGAAGAAGTATATTCCTACGGACATCAATGTAATCCCCAGGGTTACGAGTGCGTATTCTTTCAGGTTGAAGGGGTGCGCTTTCAATGGGTTTTCTCCTTTCAAAGTTAGATGGAGTATCCATAGATGCCTCGTACAGAGACCTCTCCGGAGGAGACTGTTTCTCTTGTGCCGTCGTCAAAATCTACTATGAGACCAAAGTCTTGGTCAAGAGAAACTGCGGTTCCAGTTCTTGATGAGGTGCCGCGTACAACACGGATTTTACGTCCTAATGTGATGCATTTTTCCTCATACTCCGATTTGTAGCTTTTAAAATCTACCAAAAAGTTTCCGGCGGAGTAGAACTGTGATATTTGGTTGAGGATAGCAGCAGCAAGGGGAGCACGGGATGAGGGTGCACCGTTCATTTTTAGCGAGGTACTGATGTCCCTAATTTCCTGAGGAAAGTCTGAGGCGCAGTACCCGGTGTTTACACCTATGCCAATGACTAAATACTTCACTTTACCTGTTTGGCCATCTGCTGATAGCTCAGAGAGAATTCCACACAGCTTTCTGTCATTGAGGAGGAGGTCATTTGTCCACTTTATTTGGGGGTGGACGTTACAGACTTCTATTATGGCGCGGCGTACAGCGACCGCAGCAAGAGCGGTTACAAAGGGGATCTCACTGGCGGAGCAGTTGGGGCGGAGAATAGCTGTGAGGTAGAGGCCCAGTCCCTTTTTGCTTACGAAGCTGCGGCCGAGGCGTCCGCGGCCACCTGTTTGTTCATCTGCTATGATTGCGGTCATTTCTTTGAGGCCGTCTTCCGCGAGTGCTTTAGCGGTTGTGTTTGTGGACTCCAGGCTGTCATATAGCTTTATGGTCCAGGGGGAGCCCTCTGTGAGGTGCTTTAAGTTATCCAACATGTTATTTAACTGACTTTCTTTGAATGAGTTTTATGAGCTCTACCACAGGAATAATAGCTGCGGAGAGAAGTGCAATTTCAAACCACTGAAGCCCGTTGAGGGGGACGAGATGGAAGATTCCGCTAGTAAAGGGAACCATGACAACAATAAATGTAAGGATAACTGACAGTAGGATGGAGCCTAAGAGAGGAAGGTTTGTTAAAAAACCAATTGTAAAAAGACTCTTATCTAGGGAACGTACATTTAATGAGTGAAGCATCTGGGCAAAGGTGAGTGTGCAGAATGCATATGTGGTTGCGATTTCCGGTGAAAAACGCAGTCCTAAGAAAAATGAGGAGAGCGTTATTATAGTTAGAAGAAGTCCCTGATACGCAACAGCGCCGCCTAAACCACCTGCAAAAATACCTTCCTTAGATGACCTGGGTGGCTTATCCATGATATCGGATTCTGTGGGTTCAATGCCTAAGGCCAGTGCGGGGAGTGAATCGGATACGAGGTTGATCCATAGGATGTGTATGGTGTGAAGAAGATGATGTCCCATAAGTGTTGCTACCAGTACGGAGAGGACCTCACTCAGGTTAGCTGAGAGAAGGAACTGAATGACCTTGCGGATGTTGGTGTATATTTTACGGCCTTCCTCAACGGCCACAATGATTGTAGCAAAGTTGTCATCTGTGAGGACCATGTCTGCAACGTTTTTGGTTACATCAGTGCCGGTTATACCCATGCCTACGCCTATGTCGGCTTTTTTGAGGGCGGGGGCGTCGTTTACGCCGTCTCCGGTCATGGAGCAGACTTTGCCTTTGCTCTGCCAGGCGGATACAATTTT
>CAZIVK010000267.1:0-3004 GCA_964542515.1 uncultured Oscillospiraceae bacterium
CAGGAAAATAACAAAGTGTCGTAATACTGTTTATTAGTCCTTCTGTTTATATCACTTTTATAGTATAATTGAATAATACCACAGTGCTAAATTGAGGAGGCGCATTATGCCAAAGCTACCTAAGCGTGTTTGGACTTCTTTTATTATGCTTGGATTAGTTGGACAATTTGCTTGGACTATAGAGAACATGTATTTTAATGTATTTCTCTATAACACTATTTCAACTGACCCAGATTATGTAACTGCCATGGTTGCTGCCAGTGCAGTTGCTGCGACTCTCACCACACTTTTCATGGGTGCGCTGTCTGATAAAGTAGGTAGACGCAAGGTTTTTATCATCGGGGGCTACATACTTTGGGGACTATCCACCATGGCAATAGGATTTATAGACGTCAATAGAGTAGCACAGTGGCTACCCGCTGTAAATGCAGTGTCTACAGCGGCCATCTTATTAATACTTATGGATTGCGTAATGACGTTTTTTGGATCAACTGCCAATGACGCTGCTTTTAATGCTTACATAACTGATGTGACCGGCACAAGTAACCGCGGCAAGGCAGAATCTGTCCTTGCTGTATTGCCGTTAATCTCAATGCTCATTATATTTGGAGCGTTTGACTCCTTAACACAACAGGGCCGCTGGACTGAGTTTTTTACCATATTTGGTGTGATAGTAACGCTAACGGGTCTACTATCAATTATCCTGATAAAGGACAATGTTGGTGAACACAAGAACGTGCCCTATTTCAGAAACTTATTCTATGGATTCAAGCCCAGAGTAATGAAGGAAAATTCATCACTCTACCTTACCTTAACAGCATTTGCGTTTTTTTCAATTGCGGTACAGGTTTTCTTTCCATATCTCATCATATACATACAAAATTATCTGAAAATAGACTCATACACAATTGTTTTGGGGGTTGTTCTGATTTTGGCATCAGTTATTAGTGTTACTGGCGGCAATTTTATTGACAAGGTTGGAAAAATGAAATTTGTTCTTCCTTCGGCGGCAACCATGTTTATCGGCCTTGTAGGTATGTATTTTTCACGCTCAATGATTGCAGTCATGATCACAGGTACTGTAATGATGTCCGGTTATATGCTTGTTACTGCATGTCTGTCAGCCACAATCCGTGATTACACACCTATAGACAAAGTAGGCCATTTTCAGGGTGTACGTATGGTTTTTGCTGTAATGCTTCCTATGATAATCGGACCATTTATCGGGTCAGCGGTTATCAAAAACAGCGGTGCTACCTACGTTGAACTTGGGGTTGTGAAGAATGTTCCAACGCCATTTATTTTCCTTGCTTCGGCAGTTGTGTTACTCCTTGTTGGAGTTCCAATCTATTTCTTGATAAGGAGGCAAAGTAATGAAGACAGTCTGGGGAGAAAATCTTGACCCTTCAAATGTGCTAACAGAATACCCCCGCCCACAGATGGTCAGGGACAGTTACATAAACCTAAATGGAATGTGGAACTATGCCATAACCAGTCACGAGAACTTCCCTGATAGTTTTGATGGGGAAATCCTCGTACCGTTTTCTCCAGAGTGTGAACTTAGTGGGGTTATGCGTACGCTTTCCCCACATCAGACACTGTGGTATCAGCGCAACCTAAACATTCCTCAAAACTTTAATAAAGGTAAAGTGGTCCTGCATTTTGGAGCAGTAGACCAGATTACAACTGTCTATTTAAATGGAATCAAAGTCTGTAATCATGTTGGTGGATATACCCCCTTTTCAGCTGATATTACAAATTGTTTGCAACAGGAGAACTCCATTGTTGTTCAGGTTCAAGATCTTAGCGATACAAGTTTCCACTCCCGCGGCAAGCAAAAAAGCAAAAGAGGAGGCATATGGTACACGGCACAAAGCGGAATCTGGCAGACTGTATGGCTTGAGAGTGTGCCGCTAGAACACATTTCATCTTTGAAGCTAACCCCACTTTTTGATGAATCCACTCTGGAACTTACCATTTTGTCCTCTAATAACTCAAGTTGTAGTGCTGTTGTAGAAGGCACAAGAGTTGAATTATCCTCCAACTTACCAACAAGGATATACCTAAAGGATTTTATTCCATGGACACCTGAGGCTCCCCATCTGTATGAATTTACTGTTACATTAGGGGAGGATACCGTGCATAGCTATTTTGCTATGCGCAAATTTTCCGTTGCTAAGGATGAAGATGGAATTATGCGCCTCCACCTGAACAACAGCCCATATTTTCACAACGGTCTCTTGGATCAAGGTTACTTTAGTGACGGTATGTACACCCCACCAAGTGATGAGGCTATGATTTTTGACATAAAGACTGCTAAAGACATGGGCTTTAACATGCTTAGAAAACACATAAAAATTGAGCCCCTCCGCTGGTATTACCACTGCGACAGGCTCGGTATGCTTGTGTGGCAGGATATGATTAACGGTGGCGGAAACTACCCACTCATTACAATCTCTGCTCCCGTAGTTGCTAATTTGTCATTTAAAGATCACCACTACAAGCTGTTTGGAAGGGAGGATTCCGAAGGAAGAGAGCAGTACTACCGTGAACTGCAAGAAATGATCATACATCTCTATAATTGCGTATCTATCTGTATGTGGGTCCCATTTAACGAAGGATGGGGGCAATTTGACTCGGATGTTGCCGTTAGAAAGATTCAAGAGTTGGATCAAACTCGCACCATTGACCACGCCAGCGGATGGCATGATCAAAAGATTGGAGATATACAAAGTCTCCACGTCTATCTTAAGAAATACTGCTATAAACCTGACAAACTTGGACGTGCAGTGGTACTATCCGAGTTTGGTGGCTATAACCTCCGTGTACCCGGCCACAGCTATAATCAGAAGGACTTTGGATACAAAAAATTTGAATCAGCCGATCAACTTTTACAGGCTTTTAAAGAACTCTATACAACTCAAATTTCACCCGCAAAAAAGAGAGGTCTATCTGCCGCTGTATACACCCAACTAACTGACGTAGAAGACGAACTCAACGGCCT
>CAZIVK010000268.1:0-3003 GCA_964542515.1 uncultured Oscillospiraceae bacterium
TCAGAGACATCACACATAACAGCTACGGTAGTTTTGGCACGCAAAAACACAGACGCAAGTCTTACGTCTGTCAAAACATGGAGTGGTCTCTCTGCATCTGGAGACTTGTTGCTTTTTGATGGCACCTATTATGTAACAACTGGCTATACTTATAGGCATCACAGCAACTGTGTACCGATATGGAGTTGGGGAGGCTGTGTCTGGGTATTATGAAACATACGCAGGATAGCACCTATTGGCGTGTTGCTTATATCAAATAATTGTAGCAAAGATATAAGAGTTCTTGGAATGAGGATAGAGAATTAGTTAGTTCTGATTCATGTGATGAAAAGGAGAAATTCATGAAAAAAGTCATTTGTACGGTGTTAGCAATAATTGTATTGTTATCAAGCTTATCTTTTGTAAGCGCTTTTGACAATTCAGAGAGATTTAGTTATAATACAGACAAAATACAGAAGCTTAGCTCTAATGAAATTACTTCATGGCTAAATAAAGCAGACATTAAAATAGGGTTAACAGATTCTGTTAGTCAAATACAGTATATAGACAATTCGGGCCACATGGCAGGAGCCATTTTGGTTAGATCGGCGCATAAAGCATCACAAAGCACTATTGATATTATTTCAATGGATCTAATCGTTCCTTACACTTTTAATGAAGAAACAAACACCATGATGAACTCGTTTGCATATAACCAAGGAACTGCAACCTACCCTGATATTTTTATTTCAGCAAGATGGTACTACTATTATACTTACGATTATGGTATAACATATTATAGGCCTTATCAAATATCTATGAGTTATAGTCTCACAAATAGCAATTTTGAAATATTTTCGTTAACTGGGACGTGTCAAATTCGAGGCCAGATATGTGATACTAATTTCAATGTTCTTGCATATGGATACGGAATGGAAATGAATTTTTACCAAGCGCATCCAGTACAGAATGTCTTCTATGCATCGCCAACATCACAAGCGCTAAGTTCAAATTACTGGATTTACTTTAACAGTATTTTAAGCGGAGATGGAGCTGGATACAACGTTATTTACTCCGGATGGAAGAATGGAGTGTGGTTCCAACACAATGATGGTTTATACTTCCCTATTTCAGAAAATTAAATTAATTACATACTTGCTGATAACGTTGCTGATACTCAGTTCGTGTGCCACTGGTGTGGGAAGCAAGGAGTATTCGTACACCTTTGATGACTTATATTCGGAAGAAGATGTTATGTTTGGGCTGGACAGGATTTTTCTTGGGTCTGAGTTTTCCGCCCTTGACACCATGTTCCTACTGGAATGGGATGATGTCTCTAGGCAATATATAGCGTCGAACAAAGTAACTTTTATGGGGTACAACTCGGTTTTGCGCTTTAGAGACTATGATGGCCTTGTTGAGTCAATTATTTTATTTATTGAACCCCAAAATGGGGAATCAGTATCACAAATCTATGAATATCTTACAATTGAGGGTGAAGATATCTTTGGCAAAACATATGACTATGAAGCGGAAGGATATCCAAAGCGGCACTACGCATGGACAGCATATGTAAACCACGGTATTTACCATCCGGGGGATGAGCTTCCTGATATAACAAGAACCGGCTACAAGTCCTCAATGTCTATCCGTGCCTCCGACGAACTAAATGTAGTTGTTATATGCATAGGATGTGGCCTGGCTTAACCAATTAAAGTCAAATACTTTGTTGGAATATGGCTAGAGAGCATGATAAGAGGTTTTCATTAGTTGGATGAAACATATAATGCACCCTAGATAATCTGGAAAAGCCAGATTATCTAGGGTGCATTATACATTTTAAATACTCTGATTAATTACCGCAGTTCCATATCACCGTACTTTATCCAACCCTTTTTACGCATGAACTCAGATATGACGAGGCTTAGGATGGCGGGGGCTATGAAGTGTAGGACAATGATTTGAGGGAGTGCAGAAATCCCCATGGATTCAATGGTAGCAAATTGTCCTACAAGGCCGCTTGTACCCATGCCGGCGCCAACAGGTAAGTTTGTCATTTTGAACACTGCAGAGCCTATGGGGCCAAGTATAGCGCTTGATATGACTGCAGGGAGCCATATAAGAGGATTTTTTATGGTGTTGGGAACTTGAAGCATTGATGTGCCAAGCCCTTGAGATATGAGTCCGCCAAATTTGTTTTCACGGAAGCTTGATACAGCAAAGCCTATCATGTGGCAGCAACATCCTATGGTTGCGGCACCTGCGGCAAGACCACTGAGTCCCATAGAAATAGCAATTGCAGCACTGCTTATTGGAAGAGTAAGGATAATACCCATAACAACCGAAACTATTATACCCATAGGTATTGGTTGAAGCTCTGTTGCGGAGTTTATGATTTGCCCTAGTCCGGTCATAAGTTGCGATATAAATGGGCTAACAAAGTGCGCTGTAAGCCCGCCGGCAATAATGGTAACAGCAGGGACTAGGATTATGTTCAGTTTGGTTTTTCCGTTTACTAGTTTACCAAGTTCTGCTCCAACAAGAGCAGCTATAAAGGCTCCTGCAGGCTCTCCTATTTTTATGGCAGCAGCTCCTGCAGCATCTATTAAAATAGTTTGGGCACCAAGAGCGCCCGTAACCAATGAAGCAACTACTACAAGTATAGGCCCTTTTACGCCATATGCTACAGCAGCACCTATAGCCGGACCCATAAGAAACTGTGCTACAGTTCCAAATTGTGAGAGTAACGGTATTCCTGCCAAATCCCCAATTTGCTTAAGTATAAGTCCAATAATAAGAGAGGAAAACAGTCCCTGCGCCATGTAGTTTAATACGTTTATTATGTAGTCCTGTACAGGATTACCTTTCTTGTTCAAGTCCAACACATCCCAATCATTTTGGATTTAATTATGACTCAAACAGGTCTAAAATCAATAGCCAAATGGTTTGATTGTTACAGCCTAATAGATTATACTAAAAATAATTAGAGAGAAGGGTTGTGAAAAGATGCTTGCTATCATCATG
>CAZIVK010000269.1:0-2928 GCA_964542515.1 uncultured Oscillospiraceae bacterium
AGGGCTTGCCGCCGTGACATCGGAGGTATTGGCAGGCAATTGGGACAAAAGGAGAAAATCAGATGACAGACCCCTATAAGGTACTAAACGTGAGCTCGGATGCCACTGATGAACAGGTAAAGCAGGCATATCGGGAGCTCGCTCGGAAATATCACCCGGACAACTACGCTCAAAATCCACTCTCAGACCTTGCTGAAGAAAAGATGAAGGAAATCAATGATGCCTATGACACAATAGTGAAAATGCGTTCCGGTGGCACTTCAAACAACAGCAGTTATTCCGGACGGTCTGCTGGTTCAACAGGAAGCACTTACGGTGGTACAGGTATTTTTGCAAGGATAAGGCAGCATGTTGCCACAGGTGATTTAGCCAGAGCTGAGCAGATGTTGGCATCTGTACCGGAACGGAATGCTGAGTGGCATTTTTTATCCGGAGCTATAGCGCACCGCAAGGGCTGGTTTGATGAAGCTCTCAGAAATTACCAAATTGCAGTTAATATGGATCCCACCAACATGGAATACAGGCAGGCTATGCAAATGATGGCCTCAGGGGGGAGAGCCTATAGGGCACCAAATGGCTACTCCACAAACCAGATGTCCACCTGTGACTGCTGCTCAAACCTTTTAATGGCGGATCTGTGCTGTGAATGCATGGGCGGCAACCTGATCCCTTGCTGTGGTTGCAGATGAACAAGAAAACTTCTAAACTTGCATATTCAGGAGTAATTGCTGCTTTGTCAGTACTTCTTTTATACCTCTCATCTGTGCTTCCAACGCTGCGCATTGGATTGGTTGCGGTTGCCGGAGTCCTTCCGGCTGTCATGGTGGTACGTTTTGGCATATCTTCCGGGTTTATGGTATACGCCATTACATCACTTATTACTCTTATTCTTCTGCCCGGAAAGGGTACAGTTCTACTTTACGTTGTGATATTTGGTCATTACCCAATGTTTAAGAGCTTATTTGAACGCTCAAAGCGCCTGTGGATTGAATGGGTCGCCAAATTGGCTCTCTTTAACATCCTACTGACACTAATAATTCTTATTTCTGACGCACTCATCTATGACCTAACAGGTTCGTCTGAAATTGCAGTACCAATTATTTACTTGGTGGGCAACGTAGTGTTTATTGCCTATGACATAGGATTTACCGGGCTTATAGCAAAATATATTGTAAAATTTAAGATATGATGCGAGGATAATCAAATGTTAAGAAGTATGACCGGTTACGGCAGGGCAAAGGTTTCGGGTGCAAGCTGTGAGGTAACCGTAGAGATTAGGTCAGTCAACCACAGGTACTTTGACTGTTCAATCAGAATTCCACGGATCTACGTGGCCATGGAGGAACCTATTAAATCAAAGGTTCAGAGTGCAGTGCTACGTGGAAAGGTGGACGTGTTTGTAACTATTGAACACACCACAGACTCAAACATTGACATTCAGTTCAACAGAGGTGTTGCTGAGGCCTATGTGGGTGCTTTAAATAGCATGAAAACCCTCTTCACCCTAAAAGGTGAGGTTGAACTTATGCAGTTGGCGAGGTTCCCTGAGGTCTTTACTACAGCTGCTAAACAGCCGGATGAGGATGACGTCCTGGATGCTGTACTTAGAGCCACAGACATAGCTCTTGAAGGTCACCGTGAGATGCGCATAAGGGAAGGCCAGAACCTTGAAAAGGACATACTGGAGCATGCTTTAGCAATTGAGGAGCTCGTTAATTTTGTTGAGGGAAGATCCGCTAAATCAATAGTTGAATATAGAGGGAAACTCACAGCTAAAATGAATGAGATTTTATCTGACACAAACATAGATGAGTCAAGAATTCTAACTGAGGCCGCCATCTACTCTGACCGTGTCAGTGTTGATGAGGAGATAGTACGCCTGAAAAGTCACATTCAGCAGTTGCGTATTATGGTTGGTCAGGGCGGCGCAATAGGACGTAAGTTGGACTTTTTGATACAGGAATTCAATAGGGAGACCAATACCATCGGCTCAAAGGCGGGGGACATTGAAATCGGTAAAGCCGTTGTTGATATGAAATCGGAAGTTGAAAAAATACGTGAGCAGGTACAGAACATAGAGTAATGCCTGACGGGGGTAGTAAAGTGAGACTTATAAACATAGGTTTTGGCAATATGGTGTCTGCAAACAGAGTGATTGCAATAGTCAGCCCTGACTCAGCACCAATAAAGAGGATAATTCAGGAGTCGCGTGACAGAGGTATGCTCATAGACGCAACCTACGGCAGAAGGAGTCGTGCCGTCATTATAGCTGACTCGGACCACATAGTACTGTCGGCCATTCAGCCGGAAACAATAGCCCATAGACTTGAGGCCTCCGATAACGAGGAGGATGTTTTTGATGAATAAAGGAGTTCTTGTTGTTCTCTCGGGGCCTTCCGGATCCGGAAAAGGAACTGTTGCAAAACAGTTTATGGAGGAGTCTGAGGACACGTACCTCTCCATTTCCGCCACAACCCGTGACCCAAGACCGGGTGAGGTGCGGGGTGTACATTACTCCTACGTTTCCAAGGATCAGTTTTTGGAAATGATCAATAGGGACGAGCTGCTGGAATACGCCGAATACGTAGGAAACTTCTACGGAACACCGGCTAAACCGGTTGATGAAATGCTAAAAGCCGGGAAGAACGTTCTTCTTGAAATTGACATACAGGGCGGACTTCAAGTATGTAAAAAGAGACCGGATGCAATTTTAGTTTTCCTGGTACCACCATCCCTGGAGGAGCTGGAAAAAAGGCTTAGGGGCAGAGGTACTGAAACAGACGAGGTTATTGCACAGAGGCTAAAGAAATCCTTTGATGAGTATGAGCTTGCCTCAGAGGTGTATAATTACGTTATAGAGAACAGCACTGTTGAATTAGCTGTAGAAAAACTTAAATCAATCTTTATTGCTGAGCGCTGTAGGGCAGA
>CAZIVK010000270.1:0-2895 GCA_964542515.1 uncultured Oscillospiraceae bacterium
AGATATATTGTTAAAGCTCTTGAAAATAGCGATGCAACTGAAGTGTTAAGACGGGGTAGAAATGGTTTGGACACATATTTGTCGCGTATGTTTGAAGATGAAGGTGTTGAGTTATCCGGGGGTCAGATTCAAAAAATAGCTTTAGCTCGGGCTTTTTATCGGCGGCACTCAGCGCTTATTCTCGACGAGCCCTCATCCAACCTTGATCCTGAGGCGGAACATAGAGTGTTTGAGTCGCTCAGACTACTCTGTAGGGGAAAAACAACACTCTTTACGTCGCATAGGCTGTCTAATATTGTTCTGGCAGATAGAGTTGTTGTTCTAGAAAACGGAAGGATTATTGAGCAGGGGACGCATGATGAGCTTCTACATAAGAAGCACCGCTATGCAGAACTTTATAAGTACCAGCATGATAAATATCGGGAGAGTACAGTATGTTAGTAGCCGTAATAGATGATGGGATTATTCCTGAGATGTTTTCAATAGGCCAATTGCGCTATGATATGATTGTCACTGAGAGGGGACGTGTACGCCCACGAAAACCTAATGAGATCATAGCTACAACTCATGGAACTACAGTGGCTGGAATTATTAGCAAGTATGCACCAGATGCAGAGTTTTGCAGTATTAAAATATTCACGGATCAAACATTAAAAACAACGTGTAAGAAGCTAGTAGCAGCTCTGAAATGGTGCTACAAAAAGAAAATACCTTTGATTAATCTAAGCCTTGGTACTACTACGCCAGAGGACTTTAAGTCAGTAACCCGAATAACGGAAAAGATCGTTTGTGGAGGTCAAACCATTGTGGCAGCCTGTAAAAACAATGGTGAGTATACACTTCCTGCTATGTTGCCTGGTGTATTAGGTGTTTGCACGAGTGCTGACCTTGTAGGCTTTCAGTATAGAGAAAACTTAGAAGATGGTCATCATCGTTATATAGCATCCTCAGTCCATGAACTTACTTTGGCGCATGGGAAAACGATGTTAACCCAAGTCTCTAACAGCTATGCAGCTGCAACTATTACAGCAGCTTGTATCGTCAGCAATTATGAACTAGAACCCTTAGTGTAAAAAAATGAGAAAATCTAAACTAATAATACTTGTATCAGTTGTATTGAGTGTATTATCCATCGGTGCAGCAATAGCTGTCACGTCTCGCGCGGCGGCTATTGCTTCGTACCAATATAAGGAATATCTTTACTTTGCCAGATATTATCAGGAAGCTCACGATGGTATATTACGTGTTCGCCAAGATGGAACCGGACTAGAATGTGTGTTTGATGATAAGTGGCAGAGCTTTAAAGTTTTTCAGGATAAATTATACGTATTGGCTTTTGAAGGATTATACAGAATTAACCCGGATGGTAGTTCGAAGAAACTGATATTGCCTCGAACATTTTTGGGTGGAGGGGTATCATTGTCGATTTATAACGGGGCTAGACCGTGCTATTATGGTAGTAGTATCTACATATACGTAGTGTCAGAAGACAAAGCAGGTTTTGCCGTCTTCAACACTGAAACAGAAATATTCTCAACAATGCTATTATGGGAAATTGGAGATATTGTTGGACCAACGATATATGTTGCTGATGGCAAAGTTATTTATTGCAAGCATGAGAACTTGAGATTCTATGCATATGATTTAAAAAGTCAAACAGAGCAAGTAATTTCTTCAGGGTTTGACAGAGTAGATGAGGTATCCAATCCATTTTACTTTACCGGGAAATGGATTATTTATCGGATGACAGGAAGCTATCAAGGCTCGTATTATAAAAACGCACTGTTTGCGCTTAATTTGAGTGGGGGTGTTTACAGGATTAAAACAGATGATGACTCTACGCATTATCTCTCTTATAATTCAAAAGGGTATACATATTACGATAAATCTGAGGGCAAGGTCTATTTTACGACGCACCCCAAAAAGCAAGGCCGTGAAATACTTGCTGTTGAGCCATTGATGCTCTATCTTTATAAAGAGAGCCTCGTTTATTATATCAAGGATTCTCCGTCAAATTCTCAAGGAACTGGAAGGTATTTTTTGATGAATATTTCATCCGGAGTACAGGTAGAGATTATGAATTCGGATTATAGAAGAGATGGCATAATGGCAGTAATATCTCCGATGTATGGTATGGATTAGTTTGAATTGGGTAAGGACATGACTCTATAGAATTAAAAATCTATAGAGTCATGCCCTATATCTACATATAAGAGGTTGTTTATTAGTCGTAGCTCAGGCCGAAACCGGAGCGGTAATAGTTGCCGTCCTCGTCGCAGTAGGCGTAGCTGCCACCTTTGACGTTAGCTAATATTGCTGGATCTATATACTGATCCTTATCATAGCCTGGAACATCGTTAGGTGAGGCGCAGATTTCACGGTTGACTCCATCTACTTCCTTTTCGGTGATCTGGATTACATCCATGGAGGAAACCATTGTCAGGCTCATTTTACCGGTGGGGTTAAAGTCTCCGGAGACTACGTCCAATTGTGCTCCCAGAGCATTGTCCATAGCTACAGGGCTGATGGTGTATTGGAAGGTGAGAGCGTCCACGTAGGGTTCCAAGGTATCTAAGATCCAAGGGTTGCTTACAACGCAGATTGCTATTACTTTGCCTCCGTTGTTGTGGACAGTGTCCGATATTGTCTTGATGCGATCCACGCCTCGAAGGGTAGTAATGGGTACCATTTTACCGGTTTTCTTCTGGCTTTTGTTGAGTTCTCGTTCCTCGTAGAGCTTATTATCCACCATCTCAATGACGGGCATGGCAAATTGGCGGAATACCATACCGTTGCTGATAGGCCATACATGGAGGCATGCGTAATCTGCATCGTTTACGTCTTCAACCACGGTGTAGCCTTTCTTCTGGAAGAGGGAAGTTAACTTATTGCGAA
>CAZIVK010000271.1:0-2880 GCA_964542515.1 uncultured Oscillospiraceae bacterium
TCCCTGTATATCAGCGGCTCTTCCCTGGGGAAATTCCAGCCGATGAATATAAATTTTGGACTCATGGATCCAGCGGAAAACAGGCGCATGAAGAAAAGTGAAAGAAATATAGCGATTAGTAAGCGGTCGCTTGAAAGAATAGAAGATGTAATGAGGTGCGCGGAATGAAAATAATTGTTGACGCTATGGGAGGGGACAATGCCCCACGAGCTATTGTGCAGGGGGCTCTCATGGCTACAAAGGAGTTCGGTGTGGATATCTGCCTTGTTGGTAAAGGAGATGTAATCCTGGAAATTCTTCGTGATGAGGGCTACGAGTCCCTCCCCGAGCACATCGAAATATCCCATGCCGCAGAGGTAGTTGAGATGGACGACGACCCCTCGGGCGTTATCAAATCCAAAAAGGAGTCCTCAATGGTAACCGGACTGAAACTTCTTGCGGAAGGATTCGGAAGTGCTTTTGTGTCTGCCGGTAGCACCGGAGCTCTGCTCTCCGTGTCTACGTTGACAGTTAAACGGATTAGGGGCATACGCCGCGCAGCATTGGCACCTATACTACCCAATGCAAAAGGAAAAACCCTTCTATTGGACAGTGGTGCAAACATAGAATGTACCCCTGAGTACCTGCTGCAGTTTGCCTTTATGGGCAGCATCTATGCCGCTGAGGTCATGGGGATTGAAAACCCAAGAGTCGGTCTGCTAAACATAGGTACAGAGGAGACCAAAGGCGGGGTACTACAACAGGAGTCGTATGCCCTCATTAAGAAGGCTTCTGAGGAGGGTAACCTGAACTTTGTTGGAAACGTTGAGGGCCGTGACGTTATGTTTGGCGTATGTGATGTCCTCGTGGCAGATGGATACTCCGGCAACATTTTCTTAAAGACCATGGAGGGCATGGGGCTACTATTTGTTGACTTGATGCGGGGAATGTTTGAAAAAAACACAAAAAGTAAGATTGCTGCACTTTTAGTTCAGGACGGAATTAGAGGAATCAAAAAATCCCTCGACTACAATGAAGTGGGTGGAGCACCTCTTTTGGGTATAGCAAAGCCGGTTATAAAAGCACACGGGTCATCACAAGCATATACTCTGCGTTCCGCAATTAAACAGGCCATACGATATGTTGACGCCGATGTAACAAGTGACATAATATCCAATATGGAGTTTATGAAAGTGCAAGAAAAATAGGGATATATAAGTATTTCGGTAAAGGCACTTGACAAGTGGCGTATTTCTGAATATTATCTTTCTAGCATTTTGTTTTATGGGAGGTGACTATGAATGGTTTTTGAAAAGGTAGTAAAACTTCTTGCCGAACAGTTCGGTGCTGATGAAAGTACTCTTACTATGAAGACGAGTTTTGAGGAGGACCTCGGAGCGGACTCTTTGGACATAGTGGAATTGACAATGATGATTGAAGAAGAATTTGATCTGGGTGAGATAGAAGACGAAGACCTTGAAGGGCTTAAGACTATAGGAGACGTGGTTGAGCTCATCAATTCTAAGTTATCAGACTAAATGATTGCCTAACTGAGGCGTCTCCGGAGTTCTGTGCCGGGGGCGCCTTTTACCCGTTAATACCACACTGAGAGGAGCTGCTCATTTGCAAGAGCTGGAAAGAAAAATTGAATATACCTTTAAAGATAAAAAGCTGCTGAGAGAGGCCTATACTCACAGCTCCTACACAAATGAAAATAGAGGACGTAAATCCCAGAACTATGAGAGGCTCGAGTTCTTAGGTGACTCGATACTTGGCTTTGTTGCGGCGGAATATCTCTATGGGAAGTTTGGAGAGGCTGAGGGTGAGCTTACAAAGTTGAGGGCAGCCCTAGTCTGTGAACAGAACTTGGCCTCTGTAGCGGAGCGCCTGGGGCTCGGTGAGCACCTTGTACTGGGTAAAGGTGAGGAACTTACGCAAGGGAGGACCCGTCCGTCAATTCTTGCTGATGTTGTTGAGGCCACCATTGCAGCTATCTACCTTGATGGAGATATTGGTTGTGCCTCTGAGTTTATTCACAAGTTTGTACTAAGCAATGAGATAGACACCAAAGTAACTCTTAAAAGTGACTATAAAACTGTGTTGCAAGAAATTATTCAACGTGACAACAGCGCATCCCTTGCATATCGGCTTACCGGCGAGAGTGGTCCGGACCATGACAAGATTTTTGAGTTTGAGGCAGTCGTAAACGGTGAGGTTATCGGCAGAGGGAGTGGACGCTCTAAAAAGGAAGCTGAACAGGCGGCTGCCCATGACGCCCTATCAAGGATAGAACAATGACACCGCGCAGATCAGTTATCCCAATATTTATCCCCCATTTGGGATGTCCCCGGGACTGTGTGTTCTGTAACCAGCGCTCTATAGCATCACAAACTGTTCCCAGCTCCTCAGATGTGTCAAACATCATTGATACCGGATTATCCCGAGGTGCCCTGTACCCGGAGGTAGCATTTTACGGAGGTAGTTTCACCGCAATAAGTGAGGACTTACAGCTCCGTTACTTAGAAGCGGCGTATTCCTATGTTGAGAGAGGTCTTGTGTCCGGAATAAGGATATCCACAAGGCCAGACTACATTGATGTACACATCTTAGAAACATTGAGAGCCCGTGGTGTTAAGACAATTGAGCTTGGTGCTCAATCCATGGACAATAAAGTTCTGAAGATGTCTGCAAGGGGGCACTCTATGGAGGACACTACTGCAGCATCTAACTTAATAAGGCAGTTTGATTTTGAATTGATTCTTCAGATGATGGTAGGTCTTCCCGGCGAAACTTCTAAGACACCAATGATGAATGCCCATGAGATTGCACGTCTCCGCCCGGATGGAGTGCGCATCTACCCCGTTGTAGTGGTGGAGGGCACGGCGCTTGCGGATATGTGGA
>CAZIVK010000272.1:0-2868 GCA_964542515.1 uncultured Oscillospiraceae bacterium
AGCGGTTCCGAAGTTGCCCTTAAGGTGGCTGTATGCTTTAAGTTTAGGATATCCGTGAGCAGGAACCATTTCACCATGGGTGTAAATGTTAATGCCTTTACCCTCTGTCTGCTCAAGAAGCAGCTGGAGGTCTCTTAGGTCGTGGCCTGAAATAACAATAAATGGTCCTTTTTCCACTGTAAGTGGAACTACTGTAGGTACGGGAACGCCATATGATTCTGTGTTTGCCTTGTCCAGGAGTTCCATACATACGAGGTTTACCTCTCCTGTTTTAAGTACCAGTGGGAGCAGTTCATCTGTGGACATGTCTGAACCGACGGCCCTCAGGGCTTCGTAGAAAAAGTTGTTTACGGTTTCATCAGTATAACCGAGTACCAGTGCATGGAAAGCGTATGCTGCCATACCGCGTAGTCCAAACAGAATAAGTGATTTGAGGCTACGTACGTCCTCATTATCGCCCCAGACGCTGCCCATGACGTAGTTCTCAGGCATTGTTCCAGGTTTGAGTGCTACCTTAGCGGCATTTGTCTTGTCAATCTGGCTTTGAATTGCCACATCGTCAACACTTACGTTGGTAATGGTTGTGAAAAGACCTTCAATAACAATTTTGGTGGTTTCTGCTGAGGGCTCTTTTCCCTCCGCTGCTTTTGCAAGTCCTACGAGTGCACCGGTTAATACGTCTTGGAGTTCTGAAGTGTCCTCCTGTTTTCCGCAAACTCCGGCTCTACCTGTACAGGCTTTTCCTCCGGCTGTCTGCTCACATTGGAAACAAAACATGCTCATTTAAATATCCTCCTCTTGATTTCCCTTTTTTTAGTCTTCCAGTATTTGACCGTCATTTGAAATGACGACAATCTGCCATGGTATCATTTTGCCGCTGTCAAGAATTGCTTTTTTGACTGCATGTTCAATGCCTCCGCAGCATGGCACCTCCATACGTGCAACAGTTACGCTCTTAATGTTGTTGTTTTTTAGGATAGCGGTGAGCTTTTCCGAGTAGTCCACTGCATCCAATTTGGGGCAGCCAATGATGGTGACCTTGTTTTTCATGAAGTCCTGATGGAAATTTCCATATGCAAATGCTGCACAGTCAGCCGCAACAAGGAGCTTTGCTCCATTGAAGTAAGGTGCGTTTACAGGTACAAGCTGGATTTGTACAGGCCACTGGCGCAGCTCGGACTCCGGCTTGGCACTTACTGCGGTTAGTACTGGGGTAGATGCTTCAGATCTTTTTATAGCCATGGAGCGTGATCCGGGGCAACCTCCATGTGTTTGAGGTGTAGCAGATGCAGCGGCTTTCCTTGCCATATTTATTTTAACTTCCTCTGCATTAAACTCAAGGGTGTCCTTCTCAGTAAAAGCGATGGCACCTGTGGGGCAGGTTGGCAGGCAGTCACCCAGTCCGTCACAATAGTCATCACGAAGAAGTACGGCTTTACCGTTAATCATGCCTATGGCACCTTCGTGGCAAGCGTCTACACAGATTCCGCAGCCGTTGCACAGTTCACTGTCTATTTCGATGATTTTTCTTAACATCTATATTCTCCGTTCATTAGGTTTTTGTTTCTCAACTATAATAACCTAACGCCGTGAACAATTCAGTTGCTTTTGCAACAAGTAAAAATTAAAGTTCTATATGCTCTGCTAAAACAAATGTATTCTTATTGAAGTCAATCAAGCCCTCAGCTTTCATACGGCTAAGTTCCCGGGACATGGCGCTGCGATCCACACAGAGGTAGTCCGCAAGCTCACTGCGGTTGTAGGGTATTTCAAAGGTCAGTGACTTACTTTTGTTTGCACAGTCAGCGAAGTATGAGAGGAGCTTGTCCCGAGTGTTGCGTTTAGATAGGTAATCAATTTTTTGGTTAAGTACAATATTTTTATTAGCTATGAGCTCAAGCATATTCCCTATCATGGTGGTATGAAATTCACACAAATTTGAGCAGACGCGTATAATCTTACGAAAGGGTATCCACAACACAGTACAATCCTCAGTAGCAATGACTGATATAGGGGCGGTTTCCGTCATAGAAAAAGCAAAAACCTCCGCAAAGAGCTCCCCCTTTTCCACTGTAGAAATTATGCTCCGGTTGCCAAGAATGTCCTCCTTGATAACCTGAACCGAACCGTTAAGTACTATGCCCACATGATCCACAGTTGCACCATAGTGAAGAACCACTTCAGACTTTTTGTATTTACGCTCAACTGCACCCAGACAGGTCAAAAGTCCGCTGTAGTTCTTCTCAGAAATACCGTTAAAAAGTGAAACTTCCTTCAATAAGATTGCATTTGTCATAAATTTGCTACCCACCTCCGATTCTATTTATCATATTATATCACAGCAGTGTTGCACAAGCAACAGTATCCTATCTACAATCATGGGAGGTTCAACACCTTATATTTTAGACTATCAAGATTAATCTTGGCAATACTGTTCTCATCTAATTGTACAATCAAGTAGTTTTTATAGAAGTTCCTCCTAGGCGGAAAAAATTCATCATAGTTCTCTATTTTGATAACCTTATTGCTTTTTTTAGTCGATAGATTAACTCTTGTAAGAAATACTTCACTCTCTGACATTGAATCAAAGTAATATAAGTAGTTGTCATAAACGGAGTAAAAACCCCTAATGTTAATATCACTTTTAATGACTAAGTTATCATCAATAGAGATATAACTTAGCGGAGCTTCATCAAACAAGCTATATTTGAACCATATATTATTGCTATCAATAAACGCTGTTGGTGGCAGCTGAAAATCAGAAAACACCTTGGTTTCATCCTTAGTTCTTAAGTTAACTTGATAAATATCAAAATAGTCCTTACCTTGTTTTACTGTAAATATTTTACCATCACAGTATAGTGACAT
>CAZIVK010000273.1:0-2867 GCA_964542515.1 uncultured Oscillospiraceae bacterium
CATATCTTCTTTTGTGGGTCAGTGACAGGTGTATTGTTTTAGGAAGGAATCAGAATGTGTTTGAGGAGATAGATGTCAAGTCGTCTGAAGTTGCTGGACTGAAGGTGGCAAGACGGATATCGGGTGGTGGTACAGTTTTTCATGATAAGGGGAACTTAAATTACTCCTTTATTACTGACTGTGATCCTGACCTTCCGGTAGATTATGACAGGTTCATAAATCCTGTGGTTTCTGCTCTTAATTCTATTGGGATACCAGCTGTAAAGAGAGGGTCCAGTGATATCATGATAGGGGACAGAAAAATCTCTGGGAACGCTCAGGCAAGCAAGAAAGGCCGTGTACTGCACCACGGGACCCTGTTGTTTGATTCAGACTTATCCTCACTCAGTGAGCATCTGAAGCCTCCAAAAGCGGACATTGTTTCAAAGTCAGTCAAGTCACGCAGAAGTTCCGTCACAAACATAATTGAGCATATCCATGGCTCAATGACACTTGAGGATCTGCGGGCGTCACTGCTTTCTACTTTTTTTCCTGAGGGGGTTGAAATGCTACAACTAACTGAAGAGGATTTTAAGGAGATAAATGAGCTTGTTGGTAGTAAATACTCCAAGTGGGAGTGGAACTACGGACGTTCACCAAAGTTCTCTTTTGAAAAGGAGAGCAGAGCTTATAATGGCCTTATAAGTGTTAAATTGCTTGTTGAAAAAGGAATTGTTACATCGTGCACTATATCTGGAATGGATCTGCCGTCTACAGAAATTGAAGTAGCTGTAAGCGGAGTTAGGTATAGTTATGCCTATATACAAAACGTACTCAAATCCATAAATTTTGAAGAATTAGCTCCATGCTTTTTCTAGGAAGGAATAAATAAATGAAAAAAGATATTGTAATGCCAAAACTCAGTGCAAATATGAAAACAGGAGTTCTTGTAGCTTGGAATAAACAGCCAGGGGACTCGGTAGTTGCCGGAGATGTACTGTTTGAGGTGGAGACTGATAAAGTAGTAAGTGAGGTAGAGAGCATAGAGAACGGAATTCTTGAAAAGACCCACTTTGAAGAGGGGGATGAAGTTCCCGTCAATGAAGTAGTTGCTGTTTTGGATTGTGGACATGAGGTTAAACATGGTTAAAAAACCTGCATGGCTAAAATCTACTTATAATAAAGCGGCGGTGGATGAGGTGAGCTCACTTATGGCAGGGCTAAAGCTCAACACCGTGTGTAAGGAAGCAAACTGCCCCAACCTTGGTGAGTGCTATAAAAAGAACGTAGCTACATTTATGATATTGGGAAGCATATGCACCAGACATTGCAGGTTCTGTAATGTCTCTAAAGGTTGCGTTGAGACCGTTGACCCAAATGAACCCCAGCACTTAGCTGAGGCCGTCAAGAAGCTTGATTTAAAGCATGTTGTCATTACCAGCGTAACTAGGGATGACTTGAAGGACGGCGGCGCACAGCACTTTGCGGATACAATCCGTGCAGTTAGGGAGCTTAATCCAAATACAACAATAGAAGTTCTTATACCTGACCTAAAAGGTGTTGAAGAAAACTTAGATATTGTCATTGCTGCGACTCCGGAAGTCATCAATCATAACGTTGAAACCGTACAGTCGTTGTATAGTGAGGTGCGGCCTGAAGCGGACTACACCAGGTCTATGACCGTCTTGAAGTATGTCAAGAGTAAAGCTCCGCACATTTACACTAAAACGGGTATTATGGTGGGTCTCGGTGAGACAGACGAAGAGATTTATCAGCTGATGGATGATAGCTTGGCAGTCGGTTGTGACATTATGACAATTGGCCAATATCTGCGCCCATCAAAAGAACATATCGAGATGAAGGAGTATGTGACCCCTGAAAAGTTTGCTGAGTACAAGAGAGTAGGGGAGGAAAAGGGGTTTAAATACATTGCAAGCAGTCCTCTTGTAAGGAGCTCCTACAAAGCTGAAGAAGCCCTACAGAGAGGTTCTGTATAATGATTTATGTAGAAAATAACTCCACCAACCCCTTCTATAATTTTGCTTTGGAGTACTACCTCATCACGGAAAAACAGCTGCCCGGTGATGTCATATTTCTCTTTTGGAGAACTGAGCCCACTCTTATGGTGGGGAAGTATCAAAACACTTTGGAAGAGATCAATGTTGAGTACGCCCAGGAGAACCAAATGCATGTTGTACGAAGAATCACTGGTGGAGGAACAATCTACACCGACATGGGGGGCTGGCAGTTCAGCTTTATCACAAAAGGTACTGACAAGCAGATTGATTTTTCACGGTATACTGAGCCTATAATTACTGCGCTTAACGGCATTGGTGTTGCTGCAGAATTTAATAGCAGAAATGACCTAGTAATTGCTGGTAAGAAGTTCTCTGGGAATGCACAGTGTATGTTAAATGGCCACGTTCTTCACCATGGATCTCTTCTGTTTGATACTAACCTGGACCAGATGGAAAAATGTCTAAACGTCAAAGAACATAAAATCGTCTCCAAAGGCATAAAGTCGGTGCGGGGCAGGGTCACAAATATTTCTGATCATTCGCCTCAACATATAGATAGTAAGAACTTCAAAAAATATATGGTTGAAAGTATATTGGGTAGCTCTGGGGGGCGGTATGAGCTCACCCTTGATGATATAGACAAGGTCAATGCCATAGCTGACGAGAAGTTTAGAACATGGCAGTGGAACTACGGAGCGTCGCCCAAGTTTAATATTACAAAGGTTGGACAGTTTGACGGCGGAAGAGTGGAGTTTAAGCTTGAGGTCAATAGGGGTATAATTGAAGGCTGCCACATCTACGGCGATTTCTTTGGTTCTGATGATATAGAACTTTTAAGCCCTACGGGACTTATAAAAAAAGAAGGAAAAT
>CAZIVK010000274.1:0-2867 GCA_964542515.1 uncultured Oscillospiraceae bacterium
CTGTAAATCTGTTGTCAGTGACTTCGGTGGTTCAAATCCGCCCTCCTCCACCAAAAAGAAGCACATTTGTCTTTTGAGACAAATGTGCTTCTTTTCTATGTCTGTTTTAGAAGATCATATATTTTCATGTAGCGCTCACGGAAAAAGCTATTCTTTAACAGGACAAAATTAAACTCACGCTCTTCAGAAAAGCCGGAAATATCTATAACGGAGAGGCTCCCCTTCCCTATTTCCTTTTTAGCCGCCACCTCAAATAGGAATGTTATGCCCAAATCGCTCGACACTATTTTCTTTATGGCGGCCATGTTTCCTATTTCAACCAATCTATCAAAAACATGAAGGGAATAATTGTTTTTCTGCAATATGTTTTCAAAGATTTCACGGGTACCTGATCCCCGCTCTCGTAATATAAGGCGGCTTCCTGTTATCTCATTGAAACCAACTTCCCTATTTGCAAGTTCTGATTTGGGTGAGCAGACTGGGATAAACTTTTCCATGCTGAAAAGAGTGGAGTCGTGTTCTGATTTGTCAAACAGGCCCTCCACAACAATGAAGTCCAGCTCGCCATTGTTCAGACGCTCAAGGAGAACCTGCGTGTTTGCAACGGTCATATGGATCTTCATTTCCGGAAACTTTACAAGCAGACGGGAGAGAATTTCTGGCATAACATATTCTCCAATTGACAGGGTAGCACCAAATGAAAACTCCATTGTGTCTGTGTTAACTGAACTTATGTTTTCCTTGAAATGTTTGGAGTCTGAAAATACAGTCATTGAAAACTCCTTTAGGAGTTCCCCTTGATGTGTGAGTCTCAGTTTTCTGTTGGTAGTATCAAAAAGCTTGCACCCATAGAAGTCTTCAAGATATTTGATGTGCTGTGATACAGCTGGCTGCGTGATATGCAGAAGTTTCGCCGCCTTTGTAAAACTTCCACAAAAGCAGAGTGTAAGAAATGTTTCGTGTCTGAAATCAAGCATTATCATCGCCTCATTATAAGTTTAAATAATACAAACATTAGAAAGTATAATTTTATTTTATCAAACATCTATGGTAAAATCAATAACTGTTAGAGGATTAAGGTAAAACGAAAGGAACAAAACTTATATGAGTCATGTTAAAAAGAACTTATGCGGTATTTTGCTATCAGGAGGAATTGCAGCGGTTGCCTATTTGATAAGTTTGATTTTCCCTGCGGGTATTCTGGGAGGAACACTTATTGCGCTACTTATGGGAATGCTGCTAAATCCACTGCTTAGTCGCTATAAGGGTTTTGAAGCTGGAATAAACTGGACATCAAAAAAAATCCTGCGCGCTGGTATTATCATTGCCGGAATTTCCCTTAGCTTTTCCCAGGTAATTCAAGCCGGAAAGTATGCTCTGATACTATTAGTGTTTACATTTGTGACCGCTTTTGGCGTGAGATACATATGTAAAAAAGTTTTCAAGATAAACTGGAAGCTGGCAAGTCTTCTTTCTGTCAGCACTGCCATCTGCGGTGGTACAGCAGTAGCAACGGTGGGACCTACGATCCGGGCAGAGAACCGTGACATCGCCTATGCTATATCCGCCACCTTTATTTTTGATATCATAACCGTAATCGCCTTCCCTTGGATAGGACGGCTTCTAGGTCTTGACGACACCGGATTCGGTCTATGGATTGGTACTGCGGTTAACGACACGTCCTCTGTCGTTGCGGCGGGCTATGCATTTTCCGATCCTGCAGGCATGCTTGCAACAATTGTTAAGCTAACAAGGACACTCTTTATTGTGCCTATTGTTCTTGTTTTTTCATGGATATACGCCAAAAAGGAAACTCCTTCCCAAACGGCTGATAAGGTAAACATACGTAAGATATTCCCCTGGTTTATCCTTGGATTTCTTGCTGTAGTCGGCGTAAGAAGCACTGGAATAGTGCCGGATAAATTGGTAGGTCAACTGTCGTTCCTATCTAAGTTCTTTATGTCAATGGCATTGGCTGCAATAGGGCTAAAAACCAGCCTTAAGGAAGTTGCAGGAGTTGGCATAAAGCCGATGATTGCAGGGGTCATCATAGACAGTTCGGTAGTTTTTGTTTCTCTCTTTGCCCAAGCGGGTATACTGCACTTTGTAAAATAAGAGATGTTTTATTTCCGGTGAAATGTGGTAAACTATACTTGATTTTAAAAGGACGTGATATCTTTGATTGAAATTAAGAATTATAGTGTATTAAACTTGGAGAATGCCATAAGGGGAGCCCGGAACCCAATGAACAGTTGGGATAAGAGTGACAGCTATTACAATGAGGACGGCGCTTACATCCTGGGAACAAAGGATTTGGATCTCGCAAGACGCCTGTGCAAGGCCGGAAGTGACCACCGGAAGTTCATGAGACAGATAATTGTCTCCGCCGATATAACCGCTCCCCTATATTGGTGGAAGGAGTACGATACATACAAGGTGGGTACGGTTTCAAATTCAACAAGCACCATGCATAAGGTCCATGCAAACAAAATCAGCCTGGAGGACTTCAGTACCGACATGATGAGTAAAGAGGCACTTGGAGTGATGGGACAGTTGGTAGACTATCTCGAGGTTTTGAGACTGGCCTATGTTGATACTAAAGACAAGGCATATTGGAACGATCTAATACAACTGCTTCCATCGAGCTATAATCAGTTGAGGACCTGCACACTGAACTATGAAACATTAATAAACATCTACCATTCAAGGCAAAACCACAAACTACACGAGTGGCACTGGTTCTGTGCGTGGATAGATACCCTGCCCTATGCAGACAAGTTGATTACAATATAGCTTCCCAAATTTACCCGTTCTGACGCTTAAATTTGCTTTATTTATGACTTTATGCTAAGATAGAGAATGCGTAT
>CAZIVK010000275.1:0-2858 GCA_964542515.1 uncultured Oscillospiraceae bacterium
TTGATTAATATTTGTACTACATAAGTGAGCTAATATCTTCAGTAAAGGCCACCGGGTCATCAAAGGGCAGTCCCTCAACCAGTAAAGCCTGTCCGCATAGAATTCTAGAATATACACCAAGTTTTGAACTGTTTTCAGCGTGGAGTTCCGTCAGCTTCTGAAAAACAGGGTGGTCCGGGTTTAATTCCAATACTCTCTCTGCTCTGATATCACCGGAGCCGGGCATGGCGCTGAGGACTTTCTCCATCTCAAGGGAGATGTCCCCCTGTGAGGCAAGACAAACCGGATGGGATTTGAGTCTCTTTGATAGCACAACGGATGCAACTTTTCCGTCCAATGCATCGCGCATGGCGTCAAGCATATCCTTGCTTGTTTCTGCAAGTTTTTCCGAGTCGTCTGATGTTTTATCGTCGGTCAGCTCGAGTTCACCTGAAGTTACAGACTTGAACTCCTTGCCGTCCCATTGGTTCAGTATGCGGATTACAAATTCATCCACGTCCTCCGTTAGGCAGAGCACATCGTAGCCGTTTTCTTTAACAAGTTCCAGCTGAGGGAGGCGCGATATCCTTTGAACTGAACTGCCACTGGCATAGTAAATACTAGTTTGGTCTGGCTTCATGGCTTCAACATACTCCGCTATGGTTATAGGTTTGTCCTCGTTGAGGGAGTGGAATACCAGCAGGTCCTTCAGATTATCGCTATTCATGCCGAAGCTCTGGTATATACCATACTTTATTGGTAGCCCAAAGTTCTTGAAGAATTCGTTATACTTGGTTCTATCAGACCTCATCAATTTTTGAAGTTCCGATTTTATCTTTTTGTTGAGACTCTTTTCAATGAGCTGCAATTGCCTGTCGTGCTGTAGGAGTTCTCTGGAGATGTTTAGGGAGAGATCCTGGGAGTCCACAAGTCCACGCACAAAACCGAAGTAGTCCGGCAGGAGGTCGGCGCAGTTTTCCATTATCATTACACCGCTGGAGTAGAGCTGTAGGCCACGTTGAAAGTCCTTGGTGTAGTAGTTATACGGGGGATTTGAAGGGATGTACAGAAGGGCGTTATAGGTTGAGGCGCCCTCAGCATTTGTATGAATTGTGAGGATTGGGTCAGTGGGATCGGAAAACTTGTCCTTATAAAAAGAGTTGTAGTCATCCTGCGTGATATCAGACTTACTCCGCTTCCAGAGGGGCACCATGCTGTTGAGGGTATCCTCACCCATAGTTATGGGGTAACGGATATAGTCTGAGTATTTTTTTACAAGGGAGGATAGGCGGTAGCTCTCAAGAAAATCACTATAGTTTTCATCATCTGTGTCATCCTTTAGAACAAGGGTTATCTCTGTTCCAAAACTCTCTTTTTCAGCGGGGCTGATGGTGTAGCCCTCAATACCTTCTGATTCCCAAACATATGCGCTGTCTGAACCATATGCACGGCTCAAAACTGTGACCTTGCTACTTACCATAAACGCTGCATAGAAGCCTACGCCAAACTGGCCAATAATGTCTATATCATCTCCGAGATCGTTGTCACGTTTGAAGTTTAGGGTGTCACTGCGGGCAATAGTTCCTAGATTGGACTCCAGCGACTCCTTGTCCATACCGCAGCCGTTATCCGATATGGTGAGAACTCTGTTGTCCTTATCTGCTTTAATTAAAATTTTGAAATCCTCGCGACCAAGCCCCACGCCGGAATCTGTAAGCGACTTGAAGTAAAGCTTATCAATGGCATCACTTGCGTTGGATATTAGCTCACGCAAAAAGATTTCTTTGTGCGTATAGATGGAGTTGATCATCAGATCCAGTATACGTTTAGATTCTGTTTGAAATTGTTTTGTGTCCATAATAATCACCTAGCTCTATTTATTAGTATTAGCACTCCGGTTACCAGAGTGCTAATACTAATAATATATTATATTGTTAAAAAATGCAAGTAAATTAGATAGCCTCTGTCATGGGTTTTGTAAACTGGCTGTTGTAGAGGTCGTAGTAGAAACCTTTCTGTTCCAGAAGTTCAAGGTGAGTTCCTTTTTCTACGATTGATCCATTGTCCATAACAAGGATTAGGTCTGCGTTACGTATTGTTGATAGTCTGTGTGCAATAACGAAGCTTGTGCGTCCTTTTTTGAGGGTTGCGATTCCGTTTTGGATTAGGACCTCTGTACGGGTATCGACGCTTGAAGTGGCTTCATCCAGGATTAGAATGGATGGATCAGACAGGAATGCGCGTGCAATTGTTAGAAGCTGCTTTTGGCCTTGGGAGATGTTTGTAGCTTCCTCGTTGATTACGGTTTCATAGCCTTCTGGCAATGTGCGTATAAAGTGGTCTGAGCGAGATGCAACGGAGGCGTCTAGTATTTCATCCTCTGTGGCGTCTGGCCGTGCATAGGCTATGTTTTCCCTGATTGTTCCGTTAATCAACCATGTGTCCTGGAGAACCATGCCAAAGAGGTTACGCAGGGAACTTCTGGTCATGTCACGGATATCTACACCGTCAATAGTGATTTTACCGCCATCCACATCATAGAAGCGCATGAGAAGGTTTACCAATGTTGTCTTTCCGGCGCCTGTAGGTCCTACGATTGCTATAGTCTGCCCCGGTTTGACGTCTATGTCTAGGTCCTCTATGAGTGTTTTGTCAGGGGAATAACCAAACTTTATGTGGTCAAAACTTACGGATCCTTTGCAGTCACCAATCTCTGTGGGTGAGCTGGAGTCCGGAGTTTCCTCCTCCTCGTCAAGAATTTCAAAAATTCTTTCTGCAGAGGCAATGGTTGACTGAATGACGTTTGCTATGTTGGAGGTCTGAGTGATGGGCTGGTTGAATTGGCGTACATACAGAAGGAAAGCTTGCATATCTCCCAA
>CAZIVK010000276.1:0-2826 GCA_964542515.1 uncultured Oscillospiraceae bacterium
TTATTACCTCATCCTCATTAAGGAGGACTTTTGTGGCCAAGTCGATGCCCTGCTGCCCTCCGGATACAACCATATATTCATCTGTCTCACTGCCAATACCAAACTTGGTACTAAAGCGGTTTTGTATGGCCTTACGAAGGGGGTCATACCCCTCAGTTACACCATACTGTAGTGCTTCAGCAGGCATGTTCTTAAATATATCTGAAGCAATTTCAGACATTTCCTGGGCTGGAAATGTTTCAGGCGACGGATTTCCTGCAGCTAATGTCACTGCATTAGGGTCCTTAGGCATTTTCAATATTTCACGGATTATGGATGGCTGGAGTGTCTTTATTCTGTCAGAAAACAAAAAGCTCATATATCTCACCTTTTTTTCATTTTATCTCACCGAAATATGATATCACATTGGGCTGATATTGGCAATTTATTATTTCTTCTAAATGTCCCACTCCTGTATATTTTTTCATGCAAAAACAAAAGATATCTATGGCAAATATAGCAATTCGGAGGTATTTATGAGCAGAAGAGGCAGAATTAACATTATAAGTTTCACGGTTGCCCTCATCCTGACCCTGTCGGGTTTTGTTTACACAAACTATTTGGAGACCCAACACTACAAGTGGCTTCTTGAAGCCGAGTACCGCCAGTACTTCGGAACACTTATGGAGAGCATAGACAAACTACACACAACTCTTCAGAAAGGGCAATACTCAAGCAGCCCCGTAATGATGGCATCCCTATCAACCGAGGTGTCCAGGCAATCTGCAGTTGCTTCAGCTGCACTTTCTGGCTTACCGTTTTCAAACGTGGAGCTGGAGAACACCGCAAAGTTCCTCTCCCAAGTGGGCGATTACTCGCAAGTACTATCAAGGAAGGATGTTTTGGGTCAGTCGGTAACCGAGGATGAAAAGAAGAACATGCAGGGTCTCTCGGACACCGCACTAAGACTCTCATCCAGCCTAAACGAGCTGTACAAACAGGTCTTTGAAAGCAACCTCTCAGTAAGTGATGCCGTAAAGGAGGACAACCAGAGCGGTGTCAGCATGAGTAACTCAATCAAAGAGATAGAGACGGAGTTTCCACAAAATGCTGGACTCATATACGACGGTCCCTTCTCAGATCACATCAATAAAATGGAAGCCCTACTCCTGAAAGGCAAAGAGGATGTATCCAAAGACACTGCACTAGAAAAGGCCGCCGAGACCTTTAAACTCGAAAAAAAGGATCTAAAGCTTGTCGGCGAAAGTAACACAGACGGCAACATAGATCTTTATTCCTTTAGCAAGGATGAAAAAGACCACTCGGTATATATAGATGTCACCAAAAAGGGTGGACTAATCATGAACATGATGAATTCAAGAGCGGTCACCGAAATGAATCTGGGAGCAAAGGACTGCATAAAAAAAGCCACAGATTTCATGAAAACTCTAGGCCTGGAAAACATGGTGGAAAACTACTATATCTCACGAAATAATGTCCTAACAGTCAACTTTGCATTCACTAAGGACGATGTAACCTACTACCCCGACCTAATAAAAGTATCTATAGCCCATGATGATGGCGAAGTTGTAGGTTTTGAGAGCCGAGGCTATATAATGAGCCACACCGATAGAACAGTACCCACAATTCAAATCACTTCAGAGCAGGCCATTCTAAAAGTAAAAGACGGCCTAACCCTAGAAAACTCCAGACTCGCTGTCATCCCATCCGCAGGTAAACAAGAGCGATTCTGCCACGAACTTAAATTCGTAGACCAATACGGTCAAAAGTGTCTCATATATGTTAACGTAGAAACCGGAATAGAAGAACAAATCCTTATCCTCATAGAGGACGACAACGGCATATTAACTATGTAATTAACTTTGTAATAAGAGGTGGGGCAAACGCCCCACCTCACTTTATAAACTCTTCTTAATTTGATTCAAAGCGTTCTTTTCAAGTCTGGATACCTGTGCTTGGGTACCGGCTCAAACAGTGAAACTGGGTCGGTTATTGCATCCATTGCAAACACTACATCAATAAATGAGGCATCGTTTCGAATATACTATTCAAACATTTTAAGTATTTCTCTAGCCGCATCACTGTCAGCTGGATATTGATAATGTTCACTGGAGTACATTATTAACTCCTTATTTTCTGAATACTTGAATAGCAGCAATAGCTTATCACCAACAACGGTTTCAGCGGAAGCCGCAGTGTTAGGCTTGAACGTACCTGCCCCTTCTAATACCTGATTCTGATATGCGTTTTCAGCTCCTCCAAACAACTCGTCTGGTATATGATGTTTTACTACGTAATCACCCTTTAGCACCACATCAACCTCGTAGAGGCAAATTGAAATATACTTATTCCATTTCTCAACTTTAGTTACAGTAGCAAGAGCAATTACATCAGAATTTGTGTAAGCACTTTCCAAGCTTTCAGGAAGAAGATCGGTTGGTTTGGTTACATAAAGATCCTTAGCTATTATTTCTTCATTAATGTATGTGTTAAAGTCATTGACACCTTTAACACCTAGATCAAGTCCTTCATAAAACGTATAGAGAGTTTCACCGTTAGAAGCCAACTCCTCACCTAGAAGGAATTCTTTTTCCAACCTTCCGTATACAACGTGAGGATAACCAGCCAAGCTGAATCCCGTCAAAAACAAGTAATACGACTTTCCCTCAACAAAGGATGACTTTTCACTTTCATAGACGTGAATTGTTTCTTCACCAAAAGTAGTTTTGGTGAAATCATTTTCTACTTCAAACTTAAAAATGCTAGTACTGCCGTCAAACTCTTCAAACCCAACATACTTTGCTTTGACTATAGTATTAGATAGCT
>CAZIVK010000277.1:0-2809 GCA_964542515.1 uncultured Oscillospiraceae bacterium
ATAGATAAAATTCAGCACGGAAGCTTTGCAAAAGACCTCCCTGCCGCAGACTACAAACTCTCAACCCACCTATCTAATGGCAGAGGAGTTTACACTTTCTGTATGTGTCCGGGCGGTGAGATTGTAGTGGCATCCTCCGAACCGGGCATGCTCACCACAAACGGTATGAGCTACCACAGCAGAAACAGCAGAAACTCAAACAGTGCTCTACTTGTCAACGTCTTACCATCGGACTTCAACTCCAACGACCCATTGGCCGGTGTAGAGTTTCAGCGCAAACTAGAAACTGCCGCTTACAACGCCGGTGGTGGAGGATATATTGCTCCGGCCCAACGCCTCGGGGATTTCCTACAAGGAGTTCCTTCTACTTCCTTTGGCTCTGTAACCCCCTCGTATAAACCCGGAGTTACACCATCAAACCTACAAGATATACTTCCGGATTTCATAACCGCCTCAATTAAGTTAGCGGTTCCCCTTCTGGACAGAAGGCTTAGAGGCTTTGCCTCACCCGATGCCATACTCACCGGCGTTGAAACCCGCTCCAGCTCACCCATCAGAATCCTACGCAATGAAAACTACCAATCCAATATACAGGGCATCATCCCTTGCGGTGAAGGCTGCGGCTACGCAGGCGGCATCATGTCATCCGCAGTCGATGGTATACGCTGCGCCGAGAGCATACTATAAGAAAGAGCCTGAAACAGTAAAATGTTTCAGGCTCTCTTGCTATGCTACTATATCAATTTTTGTTTTGCCATTCTCCACTTTTAAGAGGAGGTTGTTGGGTTCAGTTTCATAGTTGTCTATGATTATGGTGGCTATTTTGTCCTCAACCTCTTTTTGTATGTTGCGGCGGAGGTTACGGGCTCCGTATTTTAAGGAGTAGGAGTCTTTGACAAGGAGCTTTGAGGCTTCATCTGTCCAATTAATGGTGATGCCCTTATCCGCAAGGGACTTCTTAAGGTCGTTGAGCATGATCTCCACAATCTTTAGGAAGTCATCCTCCGAGAGCTGATTGAAGGCTATTATTTCATCTATACGGTTTAGGAATTCGGGGCGCATAAAGTCATTAAGGGCTTTGAGAGCACGCTCCTTTGACTGCTCAGTGACTGTCTGGCCAAAGCCGAGTGACCCCGACCCCTTGAGCTGGCTTCCTGCGTTGGAGGTCATAATGATGATAGTATTTTCAAAGTTGATATCACGGCCCTGGGCGTCTGTAATATGGCCGTCATCCAAAATTTGGAGTAGGATGTTAAGGACATCCGGATGTGCTTTTTCAATCTCATCAAAGAGCACCACAGAGTAGGGTTTGCGGCGGATTTTTTCCGTCAGCTGACCGGCTTCATCATATCCTACATAACCTGGAGGGGCTCCAATAATTCTTGATACAGAGTGCTTCTCCATAAACTCTGACATATCCAGCCTGATAAGGGCCTCCGGAACGTCAAAGAGGTCTGTTGATAGACATTTTACAAGTTCAGTTTTACCGACTCCTGTGGGTCCAACAAATATAAAGGTTACCGGTTTTCTTTTTGCGGAGATGCCGACACGTCCCCTTCTTATGGCTCGGGCAACGGCCTCTGTGGCCTCGTCCTGACCGATTATACGTGTTTTAAGCCTTGATTCCAGGTCCTTCAGGCGCCCAAACTCAGCTTCCTGGATATTTGAAGCGGGGATCTTGGTCCAGAGTTCCACAACACGAGCTAGGTTTTCAATGGTGAGTTCCGGTAAGAAGTCTTTAAAGTTAAAAAGTTTATCTTCTATCCGGAGCTCCCGACTGCGTAGGTTTGCAAGCTTTTCATAGGCCTCCGGGGATGTGTCGTCTTCAAGGGCTTTACGCTCTATGGTTATAAAATCAAGCTCATCCTTGAGCTCATATTTTTCATTTAACTGCGCACTCTTTAGGTTAACATCTGAACAAGCTTCATCTATGAGGTCTATGGCTTTGTCCGGAAGGAAACGATCTGTGATGTACCTTTCACTGAGTATGACCGCTTGACGCGCAACTTCATCAGAAATGTGTACGCTGTGGAACTCCTCATAGTAGTGAGAAATACCCTTGATTATTTCAACTGTGTCCTCTATAGAGGGCTCAGCAACTGTAACTGGTTGGAAACGGCGCTCCAATGCGGAGTCCTTTTCAATGTGCTTTCTATACTCAGCAAATGTGGTGGCACCAATAACCTGTATTTCACCTCTGGATAGGGCGGGTTTGAGGATGTTAGCGGCATTCATAGAACCCTCTGCGTCACCTGCACCAACAATGCTATGAACCTCATCTATTACAAGAATTATGTTCCCGATACGCTTTATTTCATCTATGAGGCCCTTCATTCTGCTCTCAAACTGACCCCTAAACTGTGTACCTGCTACAAGGGCTGTAAGGTCCAGGAGGTATACCTCTTTATTCCTAAGTTTATAGGGGACATCCCCTTCAGCTATGCGCTGCGCGAGTCCCTCTGCAATAGCTGTTTTGCCGACTCCAGGCTCCCCAATAAGACAGGGGTTGCTCTTCTGACGCCTGTTTAGTATTTGAATAACACGTTCTGTTTCATTTTCACGGCCAACTACGCGGTCAATCTTACCTTCCAGGGCTTTGCTAGTGAGGGAAATACAGTAACTACTAAGAAAACGGCGCTTCTGTTGTTTCGGTTCACGCTTGTCATTTTCCTTTTCCTTATCCTTTTTAGGATTCAAACCATCCTCACCCTGAGGAGGCGAGTTAAAAAGACGGTTTAGAAAAGGAAAGGTAGCAGTTTTACCTTCCTCATCATCCTCATCATTTTTGTCTAGGGCAAGCAGGTCATCT
>CAZIVK010000278.1:0-2803 GCA_964542515.1 uncultured Oscillospiraceae bacterium
TATAGCAGCAGAACATCCATTAATTGAAAAATATCAAAAGGAAATTAAAAATATCGATATATAGGGGGTGATTCAGCTGAGTATTAAGGAAATAAAAATGTATAAAGCAAATGCTCAGGTTGAATCCTCCCTAATAGACGGTGGAATTCCTAAATTAGCAGCTAAGGTTATGGCCGCTCGCGGAGTGAAGTCACTTTCAGAAGCTTTGGAACTTCTGGATACATCGAGTAAACTTATTATTGATCCATCCTCTATGGCTGACATCTCCAAAGGTGTCTATCGAATTAAGCAAGCTATTGAGCGTGGTGAACACATCTGTATTTACGGGGACTATGATGTTGATGGAATCACTGCTAGTGCACTCTTTGTGCGCTGGCTTATGAGCAAAAAGGCAAAGGTCACATACTATATTCCTGATAGAAGTGATGATGGCTACGGACTGAACACTGATACCATAGATAAGTTGAAATCTAGAGGAGTCAGCCTTATTGTGACGGTTGACCTGGGCATTACCGCAGTAGCTGAGGTTGCTTACGCAAATTCAATTGGCCTTGATATTGTTATTACTGACCACCATGATTACCGGAATGAACTACCAAATGCATACGCGGTCATTAACCCATACAGAACTGACTGCGGTTACCCATTCAAGTTTCTGTCCGGTGTGGGTGTAGTGTTCATGGTCATTATTCATGCCGAAGGCTATGAAAACTTGGAGGAGCTTCTAACCAAGTACTCTGAGCTTGTAGCGGTGGGCACTATTTCAGATGTTATGCCCATAGTGGGCGTAAATAGGGCGCTTGTTTGGAGAGGCCTTGAGGAAATTAATCGCTCGCCAAGCGTTGGGTTGAGAGCTCTAATAAAGGAGATCGGTCCCGGAGATGTTCCCGTTAATACAGGAGTTGTAGGATTTTCCTTAGCCCCTAGAATCAATGCCGCCGGTAGAATTGGTTGCGCCCGTGACGCTGCTGAGCTGTTCCTCACATCTGACAGTGTGAGAGCTCAGGAGCTTGCTTTGCACCTATGTGAGCTTAATCGCACACGCCAGAAAACTGAAAATGATACCTATGAAGAGGTATTATCTCAGGTAGAAGAATATCTGCAGACACAAAAAGAGAAGCCTGGCGCACTCGTGTTAGCAAATGATAAGTGGCACCAAGGTGTTATAGGTATTATTGCTTCTAGGCTATCTGAGAGGTTTGCCTGTCCCGCAGTCCTTATTCATGTGGAAAATGGTATGGGTAAGGGATCTGCAAGAAGTTTTTACGGAATAAACATTCTTACGATAATGCAAAAACTGTCCCACCTGTTTGATACGTGGGGGGGTCACGAGTTTGCCGTAGGATTTACAATCAAGGAAAATAACATCCCCGAACTCCGCACACAGTTAAAAAAGATGACCCGTGAGTTGGAAAATGCTCATATTCACGTGGACGCTGAGTTGACCACCGAGCTCTTGACGCCGGAGCTAATAAAGGGGCTAATTGTGTTGGAACCCCATGGTGCCATGAATCCCGGTCCCATATTTGCTATAGAGAACGTTAATATCAAAGAGATAGTGTCGATGGGCTGGGGTAAAAGCCTAAAGCTGACCGTTGAAAAGGATGGGCTTACATACCCAGCATTCTTTTTTGGTATGAATATGGAACGTCTTGATATGTGTGAGGGTGATACAACCACGGCAATATGCAAAGTTGAGGTACATGAAAATAGAGGTACAGAATCTGTTAGGTTCGTTCTCTTTGATCTGAGACAGGATCCAAAGGACTATGCTCTCTATAAAAAAGAGATGGATCTCTTTCAAAGGTTTATAAGTGGTGCTGAGGTTACACATAAGGAAGCACTTATGTTGATACCACGTAAGGTAGAATTTATAGCGCTCCTGAGGTATATCAAGCGCAATACGCTAACAACAAAGCGTATTACCGTACGTGTAGGGTCAATGTGCCGGCAAATATGCCGTGAGGAGAAGCTGGATCCTACATACGCCAAATTATTGGTGTGCCTAAAGGTGTTGGCTGAAAAGAATCGCTTGAGTTATACGGTGGATGATGACATCCTTGTAATAGAGATGTTGGAGGAGGGCCCTACAAATTTAAACACCTCACCTGTAATGATTCGGTTGATTTCTTTGATAAACAGAGCAGAAAATAGGGAGTTCTAAGCAGATATGGGATGCGGTTATGGGAGATATTATGTTGGATTTAGAAACAAGATTAGATAATCTTATAGAGAAAATATGCGCGCACAACCAGAATGCGGATTGTGATAAAATTAGGGAGGCCTTTGAGTTTGCCAACGAGAGGCATAATACTCAAGTCCGGAAGGATGGCACTCCTTATATTACCCATCCCTTGGCTGCAGCTGAAATAATAGCAGATATGGGTCTTGATATAGACTCGGTAATAGCTGCTATGTTGCACGACGTCCTAGAGGACACAGAAACCACATTTGCTGAAATAAAACAGCGCTTTGGTGAATCTGTAGCTGAAATTGTAGAAGGCGTCACCAAGCTAACCCGCGTGCAGTACACATCAAAAGAGGATGAGCAGATGGAAAATCTGCGCAAGATGTTTTTTGCAATGGCAAAGGACATCCGGGTCATCCTCATAAAAATAGCTGACAGGCTACACAATATGCGCACTATAGAATACCAAAACGAGGAAAAGAGACGTGAAAAAGCTCTTGAAACTATGGAGGTATATGCTCCGTTAGCACATCGTCTAGGTATGCAGCGTGTTAAGTGTGAGCTCGAGGATCTTGCCCTTAGATGCCTTGATCCGGTTGGATATCAGGAAATTAT
>CAZIVK010000279.1:0-2802 GCA_964542515.1 uncultured Oscillospiraceae bacterium
AATATACACCATAAAGAATCAAAGGTGAATAGAAAGATGTAATTTTTTGCTGAAAAAATATTGTTAAGGATGAGATGTAAAGATGAAAGAGATATTAGCAAAACAGTTAGCAATAGATTTTTGCACCGATGAAAAATCTGTTTTAAGTAAAGAGAATATATTTACAGAGTACAAACCTTTAGAAGGACGCAGAATCTTTCAAGAAGGGGAATGCTTTTTAAAGGTTGCAATCGTGAATGGTAAAATTCTTGCTTCTGGGAAAAAGGATATTATTGACTGGGTTCGAGATAAATATAAAGACGAAAATGGTGCATGGTTTATGGACATGGAATGCCTACATGAGTTAGAAGCAGGACTTTCTAAGTTTGGTTGCCATATTGGACAAGCACACCCCTTTTATATTGCAACAGAAAAATCAGAAATAGACACGAAAGATTATGAAATAAAGATCTTTATAGGCAAAGATTTGGAGCAATTCAGAGGTGATGGCCGTTTTGGAGAAACCTTTATCTTTGACGATGCTCCAAAGGATGAGATTGGTATTGGAGCATATAAGGATGAGAAAATTTTTGGTATGGCTGGTGCGACCAGTGATAGTGATATGATGTGGCAAATTGGAATAAATGTTATGCCGGAAGCGGAAGGCCTTGGAATCGGTACAATGCTTGTTACTCTTATTAAGAATGAAATTTTAGACCGTGGTAAGTTGCCATTTTATGGCACATCTATGTCCCATATAGCATCACAAAGAGTAGCATTGGGAGCTGGTTTCGTTCCGGCATGGTCAGAATTATATTGCAAAATTGCGAACAACTCCTAGTCGGATGAATTTTATAATACAGAACAGCTCGCTTTCACTGGAAGGCGAGCTGTTCTGATAAGATCGTCAATGTTAAAAAGTAGAACTCTCATTGTTGATTTTTCTTATTTTTCAAATGTTGCAGCGACATCTTTCAGGAGCTTACGGATTGGAAGGCTCTGAGGACATACCTGTTCGCACAGTCCGCACTCTATACAGTCGCTTGACTTTCCACGAGTCTGGCTAATAGCTTTGTAATAGAATCCTGAAGCATGAACATAGTTTACGCTAGAACGCTTTTCCTCGTTATAAAGCGCAAAATAGTTGGATATAGCTATATTCTGAGGGCAATTATCCTCGCAATATTTGCAGCCTGTGCACGAAATGGCAGTATTTGACTTGACAATAGCAGCAGCTTTTGCGCAAAGCTCGGTTTCCTTTTCTGTAAGCGGAACAAAATTCTGCATATAGCCGGTGTTGTCATCAACCTGCTCAAGAGTGGACATGCCGCTGAGTACACGGTAAACGTTGGGAAGACTGGCAAGGTTGCCTCCTTTCACCAGCTCCATTACCAGAACACTCTTTCCATGGTTCATACAGATATCGTAGCAGCGGTGGGACTGGATTCCAGCATCATCCCAATCAACATAGTTCAGCTGAAGCTGAACCAGATCTATCTCCGGATAATTATGCAAAAGGTCTTCCAGCAGTTCGGGTGTTCCATGGAAGGAGATATCGGTCTTTTTGCAAAGCCCCTGTTCTTTCATTCGCTGGAGGAACTCGAAAGTATGCATTTTTTTTGCTTTTTCATAAAAATCTGCATTGATGTTATGAATCAGATAGTTATCAAAATATTCAACTCCGCATCTTTCCAACTGATTACGGAAATAGGGTTTCTGCTCCTCCTCCGACTTAATAAAGCCAAGGGTAATCTTGTCATAGTATCTTTCTCTCTAATTTTAAAGGGTCTGTAGAAGAATGTGAAACATTTTTCTACAGACCCTTCAGTTATGTCCAGTTATTCTTCAAAATTACACTTTGTAGTAGCCATACGCTGGAGGGATTCCGGTGTCACCTTATAGAATGGCTCGTGCTTGTTGAGGGTAGCAATGAGCTCCATCTCATCATCCGTGAGGCAAAAGTCAAATATCTCTGCGTTCTCTTTGATGTGATCAACAGACTTGCTGCCGGGGACAAGACCAAAGCCGATCTGAATGTGCCAGCGGAGGATGACCTGAACTGTGCTCTTACCGTACTTCTCAGCCAACTGAACAAACACAGGCTCATTGATCAGGTCAGAATTGCCATGCCCCAAAGGATACCACGCCTGAAGCTTGATACCCTTTTCGTTACAGAATGCTTTGACCTTTTCCGCTGGATAGTATGGGTGTGCTTCTACCTGCATCAGAGCAGGGACAATTTCGCACGAATCGAGACCTTCCTGAATTTTCTCCACCGGAAAATTGGATATACCTATGGCACGGAGCTTGCCCTCTTTGTAGGCCTTCTCCAGCATTTTGTAAGCGTAGATGTAATTGTTGACAGGGTGATGGAGGATCATCAGATCAATGTAATCTACCCCAAGTCTCTCGAGAGTGCCGTCTATGGCACTGTCATTTTCATAAAGGGTCGGACCAAGCTTAGTCTCGAGGAAATAATCATCACGCTTTAGACCGGATTTCCTTAGACCGAGGCCGACTTCAACCTCATTGCCGTAACGGTTGGCGGTGTCGATAAGCTTATAGCCGTTGTTGAGGGCGAAAGCCACGTTATTTATGATCTGATCGCCGAACTGCATGATGGTACCATAACCGAGCTGAGGCATTTCAACACCGTTGTTAAGGATGATTGTTGAATAATTCTTTCCCATATCAGTCATGGATCTTTCTGCTTGTGCACATTCTTACAAACTCAGGGTCAAAATGTTTGACTGCCGTGCCTTGATATCCCATGTCGAGGGAGCTGACCTTTGTCATTTCCTCGTCTGTGAGCACAAAGTCCCA
>CAZIVK010000280.1:0-2798 GCA_964542515.1 uncultured Oscillospiraceae bacterium
TTGGTAAACGACCTGATGCCTACTGTGGAGGGAAGATTCAGTACCTATGCGGAAAACACCACAAAGGAAGCACTTAAGCAATCCAGAGACCATCGGGGATTTGGCGGTTTTTCTATGGGATCGGTGACAACATGGCGTACATTTGAGTATTGTCTTCACTATTTCCGGTATTTTCTGCCTATGAGCGGCGACCTTACGGATGATGGGAAGTATATGGATGCCATTGTAAAAAAATCCGGTCATAAATGGAGTGATTTTTTTATTGCGGCGTTTACCGGGACGCGGGATTTTGATGCGGCTGACTTTACGAGACAGATTGAGTCTATGAAGAAGCAGACAGACAGTTTTAGATATGCTGATAATGAGGAAGATGGAAATCTGACGTTCCGAATTAAGAAGGGTTATGCTCATGATGGGATAGCTGCTATGGAATATACCTATAATGGGCTTAGGTGGTTTTGGAACCATGGCAACTAGAATTACTCTAAAATGGAAAATAACTCTTGACCGGTAGTAACTACCGGGTTGTATACTTGTATCATATCATTAAATATGTATAAAATAGGCAGAAATGGAGGAAAAACAATGGAAGTTACAATTGAAAACTTTGCAAAAGCCAAGTATGACGTATTCTCTATGTTCAATGAGCAGTGGGCTCTTTGCACCGCTGGTAGCCCTGATGAGTATAACACCATGACCATCGGCTGGGGTACCATGGGAACGATATGGGGCCCTCCGAACCGCGGCAAGCAGATTATCACAGTTTTCCTGCGCGAGAGCCGCCGTACCAGCGATATTCTGCTTAAGGATGACCACTTCACCGTATGTTTTTTCCCGGAGGAGAACCGCAAGGATCTGGGAATCCTCGGAATGAAGTCTGGTAAAGATGTTCCGGATAAGATCAATCTCACAAACCTGACACCAAAGTTTTTGGAGAATGCTGTAGGTTTTGAGGAAGCAAAGCTCACCTTCGTGTGCAAGAAAATCTATACTCATCTGATGAGCAAGGATGAGCTTCCGGATTCTGTACGTGACACCCTCTATAAAAGCGGAGATCTCCACTACATCTACATGGGCGAAATCGAAAATGTTTATGGAACTATCGATGATTGATCATCAATCATAATAATTGAGTTAGGAGAGTATTGAAAATGAACTTTACACTTAGCAACGGAATTGTCATGCCAGCAGTCGGCATCGGTACCTTTACCATGACACCCGTTCAGGCAGAAGCTGCTGTTATGTGCGCTCTTGAAAACGGATACCGCATGATTGATACTGCTCAGGCCTACATGAACGAACGCGCTGTCGGGCGAGCAATGAAGCGATCCGGTGTCGCAAGAGAGGACATCTTCCTCTCCACAAAGATCTGGGCAAGCCAGTACACCACAGAAGGTACCGTTGAAAAAAGCCTTGAGTTACTCGGTACAGATTATATTGATCTGATGTTTATCCACCAGCCATCCGGCGACTTTATGGCAGGCTATAAAAAACTTGAGAATGCCTATAAGGAGGGCAAGATTAAGTCCATCGGCATCTCTAACTTTAGGGGCGAAAAACTCGATAGACTTCTTAAAGAATGTGAGATCAAACCTCATGTAATTCAGATGGAAGCTCATCCATACTATATTGACACAGCTACCATCGAACGCCTATCAGAGTTTAACTGCCGCGTAATGGCATGGTACCCTCTGGGACACGGCGATGAGGCTCTTCTCAAGGAACCAGTCTTCGTAAAACTGGCTGAAAAGTACGGTAAGTCCACCGCTCAGATTATTCTGCGCTGGCACGTGCAGTTTGGCAACCAGGTAATCCCGGGTTCCAACAACCCAAATCACATCAAAGCAAACATTGATATCTTCGACTTTTGTCTAACCGACAGCGAGATGTCTGACATTGCTAAGATAAACAAGAATGTAAGATACTACAATTCTACTGACGAGATGGTTGAGAGATTCGCCGGATTTGTCATTGATCTTGACAGTCAGGAGTGAGTTCTACTAATAAGGAGAGGAACATATATGGAATTCAAAACATTATCCAACGGAATCAAAATGCCAATGGAAGGCTTTGGGGTCTTTCAGGTCCGCGACAAAGAGGAATGTAAACAGTCCGTTCTGAACGCTATCCGAGTAGGGTACCGTCTTATCGACACAGCCGCTTCCTACACCAACGAGGACGCTGTCGGAGAAGCCATCCGTGAGGCTATTGCCGAGGGTATTTGTACACGCGAGGAGCTCTTTATTACTTCCAAGATGTGGGTTCAGGACATGCAGAACTATGACATGGCCAAGAAGGCCATCGACTCCTCCATCGAAACTCTCGGTGTAGGCTACATTGACCTTTACCTCCTTCATCAGGCGATGAAGGACTACTTCAGCGCCTGGCGCGCCATGGAGGATGCCTACAAAGAGGGTAAGCTTCGTGCAATCGGCGTCTCCAACTTCTATCCGTTTGTTCTGACAAATTTCTGCGAGACCGTTGAGACTAAGCCAATGGTAAACCAGATAGAAACACACCCTTACTTCACTCAGGAACAGTTGCTTGAGACAATGAACTATTATGGTGTCGTACCTGAGGCCTGGGCTCCGCTCGGCGGCGGCAGGCATAATCCGTGGGACGATGAGATGCTCAAGGGTATTGCCGAGGCTCATGGCAAGACCATCGGCCAGGTTATCCTCCGCTGGAATATACAGCGCGGAGTTGTTGTCATTCCTAAGTCCGTTCATATAGAGCGCATTAGGGAGAATTTTGATATTTGGGACTTTGCACTCACAGACGAGGAAATGGCAAAGGTC
>CAZIVK010000281.1:0-2797 GCA_964542515.1 uncultured Oscillospiraceae bacterium
AAACCTTTTCATGTTTGCTTGTTCTCCCCATCAATCTCCCCTCATATCTCATGAAGTACACGAAATCATCATTGGCCCACCATTTGAATTTAATGGCGACAATATTGAGGACTGGAAGACCGTTTACTAATATACGGTACTAACTCATACAAAAAAGAGGTACTACTCTGTGTAAAACAGGATAGTACCTCTTTTTTGAGGTTTCAGGATTCCTCGATCGTCCTGATGCCTCCGCTTTTGCTTAACTGTGCTATTATATCAGCTTTATTTTTTCCCCTATTGCGCATGAGAACTCGCACCTGAACCGACTCATCGTTATTTTTTCTTGTCAACTCCAGGTTGAGTATAGTTATTCCTAGATTCTGTGCGGAGCTTATCATCTCACCGATACTCTCTACTTCATCCAGTAAAATCAACAAGTCTAGGCGTCCGGCCTGTTTGTAGAGGTACTTTTCTATTCTGCTAAAGAATGTCAGTACAGTAAACACCAATACAAAGCCTAGAATTGCTCCCTCATAGAATCCAATGCCTACTGCAATACCCATGCACGCTGCAACCCATAGGCTAGCTGCAGTTGTCAATCCGGTAATATGATCGTGTCCAGTCACCATTATAGTACCGGCTCCTAAAAAGCCTATACCGCTGATAACTTGGGCTCCCATTCTCATACCATCACTGCTTCCAAAGCGTTTCGTCATAAACTCGCTCGTCAGCATAACAACTGTAGCTCCCATGCACACTAGCATGTGTGTACGAAACCCAGCAGGTCTGTTCTTCAAGCCCCTCTCGAGGCCCAGAGCTCCCCCAATAACCATAGATAATACAAGACGCAGTAAAATCGGTAAAATGTTTAACTCGGTAAATTCTAGTATAGTATTAAGCACAATTCACTCCAACTCAGATATCAATTCCCTTGCGGGACTTAAACCATGCAGCAAAACGGTCTCCATCTGCATTTAGAATCATCTCTTCCGGATAACCCACTTTGTTCAGTAGTCCCAGGGAAAACTCAAAGTCTCCAACCTCATCCATGTAGTGAGCATCAGAACTAACTACCACATTCACCTTGTACTGCTTGCACAGACGTGCAATTTGCTCACAGTTGTCTTCACTACCCTTACGGGCAACCGGTGAATGGTTGTTGATTTCAATGATCTTTCCTGTTTCAGCACACTTTTTTACAATCTGCTCATAGTCAGCCTGGAAACGGGGGTTACCCAGGTGCCCAAGGCAGTCAATGTGAGGATTATCCAACGCTCTTAGTATTAGTCTGGTATGCTCCTCAACAGTGGAGGGGGAGACGCAGCCATCATGCATTGATGCAACTACATATTCCAAGCGCGACAGACAGAAATCAGGTAGATCAAAGCCGTTGCCACCAAACTTTCTCCACTTGTCGATGTCCATTGCTGCAAATATTTCGGAAAATGGTCCGCTTGTATCTATGTGGTCGCCAAGTATGTTAACCTCAGCCCCGCTGAGCACACGGACACCACATGCCACTTTAGGCATCAGTGCAAGAAAGTGTACAATGTTAGGTGCGTCCATCATTGCCGGCCCATGGTTTGTAAGTGCAACATGGGTCAGTCCTCGTTCCTTTGCAACACTACAGTTCTCAGCAATTGTTGAAAATGCGTGGTGAGAGCTCAGTGTGTGAGTATGCATATCTGCTATTATTTTCATTCCTATTTACCCCTTGCTAAGTACCGGTCAAGCGCCGCTTGCTTTAGGCTTATTGCTTTTTCAATATCCATTGATAGTATCTGCTCAACCACTTCATCAAAACTGTCGACCGATTCTACGCCCATGATTATCTTTGTTGTGTGCTCCTGGACGTAGGTTTCAATGTCGTTCATGATAGTTGACAGCTCATTTGTCTCATCAATAGTTGGTGACATATAGAGCGGCATTGCCCAATCGTTACTGTCTTTCATAATTGTAGCCGTTGCTTCTACTTGGTAATCGGGACGGAGCGGAACATCAGCATTTTTCAGAGTTACGAAGTGCATTGCAGTAAATCCCAAAGGCCCTACCAAGTGGCGGGTTACACTAAAGTCAGGACTGCCATATGTGTCGGCAAACCACTGGGACTGCAGAACTGGCTCCCCTTGATCATTGTATTCAAAGCTTTTACCCTCAATACCGTAGCAAATATCAACGCTACCTTCATCACTATAGCAGTAGTTAAACCACTTTGCTAGGGTTTCTACATCTTCACAGTCTGTTGTAATAACTGAACCATCTCCGATGGCTGCACTTGTTGCACGAAAATGCATCTCATCGCCCTCGTTCAAGACAGGGTTTCTAATCGATGTGCTATACCAGTTAGGATCTGTGGTCAGCCCGGTGGTATATGCAGTTGCACCGGTGTAGTTTCCACGTGGTGCTCCAAACCAAACTCCGGTATCTCCATTAAACATCTGTGCCTGGTCCAGCATAAAGAAAACAGTGTTATCTCTTGTGGCAAAATCACGGTCAATGAGCTCCTCTGAGTACCATTTTGCCATCATTTCAAGCCATTGTTTATATTCCTCCATGATAGGACCGTACATCACGGTGCCCTCTTTGTTGAAAAATGTGTAGCTGGTCTGGTATCCTGCTTTGTAGTTGTTATAGGGCGAGTCGCAGCTATACATTGCATTTAGAAGCATTGGGCTTGCGGCACCCTTGACATCGCGGAACTTAACAAGCATCTCATACCAGTCATCATATGTGACGGGTGCATCACTGCCGAGGTCCTCCAACCAGTCTTGACGTACCATAAATCCAAAAGCTGCATCATTTGGCTTGTTGTTAA
>CAZIVK010000282.1:0-2796 GCA_964542515.1 uncultured Oscillospiraceae bacterium
GTTCTCATTGTTGCAACAGGAGCATCGGAATTGAAACCGGCTGAATACAGTTATGGTGACGACCCCCGCATAATGACACAGCTAGAGCTGGACACCGCCCTCCAAACTAATAAAATAGACACTACTGAAATCAGAAATGTAGTGATGATACAGTGTGCGGGTTCACGTGAAGGAGACCGGATGTACTGCAGTAGAGTCTGCTGTAACCAAGCACTCAGAAATGCTATGGCTCTAAAACGGAAAAACCCCGACATAAATATCAACATACTCTACCGGGATATAAGATCCTACGGCACGTATGAGTTGGACTACCGCCAGGCAAGGCAGGAAGGCATAGGATTCATAAATTATGAAATAGACCGCAAGCCTAAGGTGGATATATCATCCGGGAAGATAACCGTTTCTACAGATGACTATTTGCTCAGCGCAGATCTTGTGGTACTGGCCGGTGCGGTTGTACCCGATACAGAAGGAAATAAAGTTACAGCCCAACAGATGAAGGTTCCCATGACACAGGACGGATTTTTCTTGGAGGCACATGTCAAACTCCGGCCGGTAGACTTTGCTACAGAGGGTGTATATGTATGTGGGCTTGCTCACTCCCCCAGAAACCTCAAGGAGTCCATTGTACAAGGTAAAGCCGCAGCAGGAAGAGCTGCTACCATAATATCTAAAGCATCTCTTGAGACCGCCGGTACCATAGCCTCCGTTAACACGGACCTCTGCACGGCCTGCGGAACTTGTGAGAGTATATGTGCATACGGGGCAATCTCCATTCAGGACGTTACTATACGCAGGAACACAGTGCGTAAAGCTGTAGTAAATGATGTACTCTGCAAAGGTTGTGGAACCTGTTCCGCAAACTGCAGGTGTGGAGCCATAGATATCGGCGGATTTAGCGACAGACAGATCATCAATGAGATTGAATTTCTATTGCGCAGAGCGGAAAGCAGGTGAACGTTATGACGGATAACTGGACTCCTACAATAGTGGCTTTTTTGTGCAACTGGTGCAGCTACGCGGGTGCTGACCTTGCTGGAACGAGCAGACTACAGTACCCCGCAAGCATTCGTGTCATACGTGTCCCCTGTTCCGGCAGAATAAATCCCCAGTATATAATAAAAGCATTGGCTGACGGAGCGGACGGTGTCATGGTGTCGGGCTGTCACCCGGGTGATTGCCACTACCTCACCGGTAACATGTATGCCCGCAGGCGCTTTACAGCACTCAAGCAGTTGCTAACTCTAACAGGTATTCATCCGGATCGCGTACACTTCACATGGGTTTCGGCATCTGAAGGCGGCAGGTTTGCCCAGGTTGTATCGGAAGTCACGGAAAAGGTAAAAGCTCTGGGTCCAAATCCAATTCCAACCCACGTTGTGACACCGGAAGGAGCTGAAGTATAACTTGAACTACCAAAAACAAAATGAAAAGCTCGCCTCCACAGCACGGAAGCTTCTTTTGGATAAAACAGTAGACCTGGTCCTGGGCTTTGGAGAAAACTCTGAGACAGGCTCCCCCACCCCGCTATTTATAAGGAACCCTGAAAAAGTGGATGAGCTTGTGTGGAACAGTGACTGTTGGAGGACTCTCAGCCCCTACCTTATTGGACGCAGCGGAAAAACTGCCCTAGTTGCAAAACCTTGTGACGTCCGTTCTGTCATCAATCTCCTTTCAGAACTACAACTGGAACGGGAAAACATAGTTATCATAGGGATGCAGTGTAACGGTATGTATAAGGATGGAAAGCTTTCCGCGGGATGTAAGACATGTTCCTCATCTATACCAAATATTTACGACATCCCTGTGGGAGCAGACGGCTTATCTATCTACTCGGAAAATATTACATCCCCAAAAACAACTACTGCGTCGTGGCTTGACACCGCAACAATTGAGGAGAGACATGAAAAGTTCATGGCCGAGATGGATAAGTGCATCCTCTGCTACTCCTGCCGTCAGGCGTGTCCAGGTTGCTACTGTAAAACCTGTTTTACAGACCGCAATATGACCCCATGGGAGCCAGTAGATGCCGACACCTCCGCTAAAACTGCCTTCCACATCACTCGGGCTATGCATCTTGCGGGGCGCTGTGTGGGGTGCGGTGCGTGTGAAAATGTCTGTCCATCAGGCGTGGACATCAAGTACCTCTATGATGCTATGTCGGACTTCCTGGAGGAGCTCTATGACTTCCGTGCAGGCGTATCACCGGATGCCCTACCTGTGATGAACGATTTTTCCACCGATGACCGTGAAGTTGGATTTCTTGGAGGTGATACAGTTGACAGCAATTAAATCTGATATGCATATCTTCAAGAAAGATATCTCTAAACTTCTTGACGTGTACAATATTTTGGCACCATCCTACGTGGATGACAAGCTTGACTACATCTGGATCACAGATGCCCAACAAATAGCTTTTACCGACGAGCTCCCATATAAATCTCCTAAGGAAGCTGTCCTTCCCCGGGTTGAAAAACTGATAACCTTTTCCGAAACCGGTGCCGCAGATGCCCAGGACATCAAACCAATGCTTTTGATTGGTGTAAAGCCTTGCGACCTGTCATCCCTTAAGATCCTGGATGAAATTTTCATTGGTAAAAAAGGTATGTTCGTAGATAATTTTTACCTAAACCGGCGCAACAACCTCAAAGTTATTGGAATGAACTGTATCTCTGAGAAACGTGGATGTTTTTGTGAAAGAAGAGGGATTGACCCTGGTTTTTCCGATGACTGTGACGCTTTTATGGTTGCAGATGGTGATGATATTATCTTAAACATATACTCTGATGATCTAAA
>CAZIVK010000283.1:0-2795 GCA_964542515.1 uncultured Oscillospiraceae bacterium
ACAAAGCTGCTAGAGTCCTCAAAAGTCAGGTTCCTGTGCTAATGCAGAACGCAGAACGAGTGTTGAACAATCAGAAAATCTAGGTGGAGGAATTTATTTGAAGACTGGAACTAAAATAACTGTTACTCTTGTGGGGCTAATTGCCTTGACACTATCACTTTTTTTGGTGGGACAGCGTAATAACATTTCCGCTATATTTCAAGCTCTCCACCACAATGAACAAGACATAACAGATCAGATAGATGTCATTCGTAAGGAACTGAATGATTCACTAAAGGAATATTCAGAGGAAGTACCAAGAGACTTTACTCCGGAAGAGGAAAACAAGATTATCAGCGGAGAACTTGAACCGGAAGAGGCATTAGAACTACTATTCCCATCTGTAGAGCCGTCTGAAGTTCCTGTGGAAGATCCCGTTGAGGACCCCGAGAAAGCCCCTGATTCTCCACCCAAATCTACTGCCCGGCCTGCTAAAGCATCCCCTGAGCCCACGGGTGAGCCTGAAAAGGACACCCTCTCCAAAACAGTCAGCGACTCAATAGCAAAGCTCTACTTATACAAAGCATCCTATCTTGCTAAACTTGGACGCCTGGAGCAGAGCGCTATTGATGAATTTCTTGAACTCCCAGAGGAGAAGAGGACTACCTCAGCCAAGCAAAAGATACTTCTCTCCAAGGTCTCTGAGGCAGCTAAACTAGAAAAAACCTGTGACACACAGGTTGAGGAGATCCTCCGCACACTGGAAGAAGCCCTCGCCGCAGAAAAAGGAGACCAATCCATAGTATCAAGAATTCAAGCTGCATACAAAGAGGAGAAATCTCTGCGAAAAGCCTATTACATCAATAGGATTTCCAAATAAAGTTGAGAGTTGAAAGGAGATCCTCCATGAAAAAACGTAACAAAATTATTTCCTTGCTTGTGGTGCTCACCCTATTTATAGGACTGGTACCAGCCGCCTCCGCATTAAGCACAGATTTTCCGGATATGCCAGCAGAAGATTTCTGGTCCTATCCTGCGCTTAGCTACGCAATAGAAAACGGACTCCTACAAGGATCTGATGGAAAGCTGCTCCCTGAGGGTAACCTCACAAGAGCACAGATGTCTACCATCCTTGTACGTGCATTCAAATCAGCAGATCTGTCTGCAGAGTTTAGTTTCTCTGATGTTGCAAGCTGGCAATGGTTTGCAGGAGATCTTTCTAGAGCGGTCCGCATGGATATTATTAACGGCTATCCGGATGGCTCCATGAAACCTGATGCTCCAATCACTCGCGAGCAAGCCTTTGCACTGCTAGCCAGAGCATTTAGCCTTACAGAGACAAACGCACTTGACAAAACCTTTACTGACGTTGCTGACGTCTCAGCTTGGGCAAAAGGTGTCGTCTATGCTATGGTTAACGCAGGCTATGTCCAGGGTTCAAACGACAAGATCAATCCATTGGGCTATATCACCCGTGGAGAGTTTGCACAGCTCATGTCCAACATGATCAAAGAGTATATCAACGTTGAAGGAACATACACAGAAGTTTCCACAGGAAACATTATGGTCAACGTCCCAGACGTCATTCTTAAAGATGTCACAGTTACCGGTGACCTAATCATTGGTGACGGTGTTGGAAATGGTGATGTAACTCTTGACAACGTAAAAGTTGAAGGCCGCCTCCTAGTCCGCGGTGGTGGTGAAAACTCCATCAAACTGATTAACAACTCTTACGTAGGAACACTAATCATTAACAAAGACGCTGACGGCACAGTCCGCGTATATGCAGAAGATGGCACAGAAATTGAAACCGTACACGTTGAAGACGGATTTGACAATGTTATCCTCGAAGGTACATATCCTGCAGTCAGCATCGTTGGAGACGGCGTTACCGTTTACCTGACTGACGCAAACGTAAATGCAGCCAGTGTAGAAGGTTCTGAGTCTAAATTTGTCGTTGGTAAAGTGACAACCGTTACAAATCTAGTTGTCACAGGATCAAATGCCACCGTTGACGTTGAAGAAGAGGGGAAAGTTGAAACCGTCACCGTAAAAGGTTCCGCTTCAGACGTAGCAATAACCGGTAAAGGTGAAGTATCAAACGTCAACGTAACTGAAAAAGCTTCCAATGTAAAAATTGAAATCCCCAACACCAAAATCTCCGTTGACTCAACAGCTGGCGCCGTAACAGGCGGCGGCGGAAAAACCGTAGACCCCGGCACAACCGCAACCAACAACACTGATGGCACAGACATTACTGGCGGTGCTACACCCGGTGGTGGTGGCGGCGGAGGTGGAGATCCTGGAATAGAAACGGACACACTTTACCTGACTGTAGATTTCAATGGATTTAATGCTGTTTTTGAATATGAGTTTGATGTTAAAGCTGACATTGGAAGTGTTCTTAGTAGCTTCTTTGCTGATGAGAAAAACCTAATCAATAACGGGCTCACTCAAGTTCTCGATAAACTTGAAGGACTAGGACCTATAACCATTGGAGAGGGCACCGGACAGAGAACCTTTACATTGGAGGATCTGTACAGTTATACTGCTAGAAAGACGGTTGCAAAGCTTGGAGAGCATTTCACAGATATATCTGCTTTCCAGACAGCTGTTGACTCAGGCAAAGTGTTTGATAATGAAGGCAACTTGCTAGATGAAAAGATCCTTGCCACGAACCTAGCAAATGCTATAGACGCGGCATTGTTACTTATTGAAAGTGGAGCGCTTATAGAGACAGGGACTGTGGATGCTCTTGCTGAAACAATCCATGAAGCTTACTTTGACCTAGATGACGAGCCAAGTGTTACAGTTGG
>CAZIVK010000284.1:0-2789 GCA_964542515.1 uncultured Oscillospiraceae bacterium
AAAACGAAACATTGTATTTTGGATATGGTAACGCAGTTGGCGCTAAGTTAAAAGAAGTTTACTATGATCAGGGAACGGGAGATTACGCTATTATTAAAATAAATAACACGAGCACAAATTTACCAACCAATCAGATATACACAGGTAGCGGTATGGGCCCTATAAGTAGTTATTCATTGGACTATAATACACTTGATAATCAACAGGTATTCAAATATGGAATAACTACTGGATTAACATTGGGAGTAGTGACAGGGTATAATCCTTATGTATCCTATAACAACTATGATGGTACAAATACGCAAGTACATGGATTAATCGAGGTTGCTGCATATAATGGAGCTTGGTGTAATCAAGGTGATAGCGGAGGTCCTGTTTGTAGGATTCTTGCAAACGGCACACGAGAAGCTATGGGGATAGTTTCTGGAGAAGACTCATATTATGGTGGGCAGGTTTCTTATTATTCACCTCTTTATCATATTTCAGGATTTGTACCAAAGCTTTATTGACACTATGAATATGTATTCCAAAAAAAAATATTATGAAATCTTATTGGTGTTTCTTGCTCTACTCAGTTTGTTTGTTGTAATTAAGGTTGTAGCCAACCTATCATCTATAAATATACTTAAAGATATCTATGGTGCCAATTACATATATACAGAGGGAAACCATTACTATACGAATCAGTTTTTGGATAAATCCTTATTTGTGGACTTGGCTGGCATCGAAGATTCGCTTATTAACAATGCCTTGCCGTACACCTTTACTATTGGTGGGTTTTCGTTTTGGTCATCAGATGATGGGCTGAATGGAACGAAGGTGGTTGATGTATTGTTTACTAACCATTCGTCGTATGATCTTAATGTCTCTCCTGATTACCGTATTGAGCAAAAGATTAACGGAGTATGGTTTAGTTGCAGACATGTGCAAAGTGCGGTACATGGGTTCGAATATATACCTGCCGGGGAATCGGTAATGCATAAATTTGTTTTATCCTATCTTTTAGATCCATATAACGATCGCTCCAAGCCAGTGTTTAAAGAGTTTATCAATGGTGAATACAGAATACTAAGAAAAGTAGAATCCGGGTTCTATATTTCTATTGAATTTACTTATACACAATAGTGTCAAACTGACAAATATTTTAAAGTTTCACGTGGAAATGCTTATGTTCTTTCAAATGATTGAATTAGTCTCCGTTTTGTAGTAAAATGATGGGTAGCTATACTCATTGCCTAACTATGAAACGGAGACTATTTTTATATGAATGAAAACTTGGAGCGGATCCTAAACCTGGTGGAAAAGCCATCCCGTTATACCGGAGGGGAGTATGGATCTGTCATAAAGGATAAGGACAAGGTAGATACCCGCATTGCCTTCTGTTTTCCTGATACCTATGAAATTGGGATGTCAAATCTTGGTATGAAAATACTATATGGGCTTGCTAATCAGATGGATGGTGTGTGGTGTGAACGTGTGTTTGCGCCTTGGCCTGATATGGAAAATGAAATGCGTCATGCCGGTATTCCTCTGTATGGGTTGGAGAGCGGTGACCCAATAACTGACTTTGACATGCTGTGTTTTACACTTCAGTATGAACTGAGTTATACCAATATACTTAATATGCTGGACCTTGCAGGACTTCCGGTAAGGGCGGCTGATAGAAAAGATATAACTCCTCTTGTAATAGCTGGCGGCACAGGTGCTTATAATGCAGAACCGTTAGCGCCATTTATTGACCTGTTTATTTTGGGTGAAGGTGAGGAAGTAAACGGTGAAGTGATAGAGCTACACCGCAGCGCCCGTAAAAGAGGACTATCTAAGCATGAGTTTCTTCTGGAAGTATCTAAAATAAAGGGCGTCTATGTGCCTGCTTTTTATGAGGTTTCATATAATGCAGATAAAACCATCAAAGCGGTAGAAGCAAACAATGGTGTGCCAGCTATTGTGGGAAAACGCATTATTCAAGACTTGGATAAGGTTTATTTCCCAACAGATTCTGTCATACCTTCCACAGAAGTTGTATTTGATAGGGTCACATTAGAGCTGTTCCGTGGATGTATGAGAGGCTGCAGATTCTGTCAAGCTGGCTACGTTTACAGGCCAGTCAGAGCAAAGTCCCCGGAAGTCTTGGTACAGCAGGGGATTGAAGCATTAAAAAATACGGGCTATGAGGAAATATCACTCTCATCCCTAAGCACCAGTGACTACCGTGAACTGGGGCAGCTCTGTGATGAACTCTTAGACTGGTGTGAGCCACATAGCACAAACCTATCGCTACCATCACTCCGTGCGGATAACTTCTCCTTAGAACTGATGAACAAAGTGCAAAAAGTGCGTAAGAGCGGCCTAACCTTTGCTCCGGAAGCAGGTACACAACGCCTCCGTGATGCAATCAATAAAAATATAACTGAGGAAGACCTAACCAATACATGCAGAATAGCTTTTGAAGGCGGTTACTCCACCCTTAAGCTCTACTTCATGATAGGTCTCCCCACTGAAACAGATGAGGACGTCAAAGGCATTGCTGAGCTGGCGTATAGAATGAACCGGCTTGCAAAACAGACCTCAACAAGTAAAAAGGGCGTTAAAATAACAGTCTCAGTGGCATGTTTTGTGCCCAAACCACATACCCCATTCCAGTGGGATGCTCAGAACACCATGGAAGAGTTTGAACGCAAACAAAAGCTCCTCCGTGCACATATGCCAAAAGGAGTAACATTCAACTGGCATGACCCTGATAATCGCTACCTTGAAGCAGTGTTTGCACGCGGTGACCGCCGCCTAGC
>CAZIVK010000285.1:0-2753 GCA_964542515.1 uncultured Oscillospiraceae bacterium
CCAAGTCTGTAGCGGACTTACACCGCCGAGTAATTGCCCATGCCGGGCGCACAACCAAAAGGGAGCGGAAAACCGCTCCCTTTCAAGCTTATTTAAACTTTTTCTTCTTAGCCCGTGCGGCCTCAGATTTCTTGCGCCGCTTTACGCTCGGGCTCTCATAGTGCTCTCTTTTTCGGAGCTCGGATAAAACACCTGCCTTTGCACAGTTGCGTTTAAACCTTTTAAGCGCACTGTCAAGGGATTCGTTATCTTTAATACGTACTTCTGACATTAATTTCCCTCCCTCCGAGTTCGAAATGGCACTTTCATTATACTATCAGCACCTGTGAATGTCAAGAAAAGCTTTTATTTCACAATGAGGTTGACCAACTTGCCTTTGACCACAATGACTTTTACAACGTTTTTGCCCTCAATAAACTTTATGACCTTTTCATCATTTTGAGCGGCAGCGGTCAGCTCCTCATCAGAGCATGTGGCGTCAAGCTCAACAGTTGAACGTAGTTTTCCATTTACCTGAACCGCAAAAGTAATTCTTGAATCCTTGGTTTTGGACTCCTCATATGCGGGCCATGGGGATGCGGTCAGGATGCCTTCAAAGCCCAACATCTGCCAGAGTTCGTCAGTTATATGGGGTGCAAAAGGATTCAACAACTGCAGTAGCGCACGCATGTCACCTTTTGAAGGAGTGTTTGCTTGGAAGTCGTTTAACAGCGCCATGAGTGTGGCTATAGCGGTGTTAAATTTGAGTTCCTCTATATCCGAGGAGACCTTTTTAATGGCTTTGTGGATGGCGGTCTCATTTTTTGCTGATATCTCAAGAGATGACGTTGCGGCTTCAGCTGCGTTCCACACGCGGTCAAGGAATCTCTTACATCCCTTTACTGCGGTCGAGGACCAGGGTGCAGCCTTTTCAAAGTCCCCTATAAACATGATGTAGAGGCGCATGGTGTCAGCACCAAACTGATCCACTATGTCGTTTGGATTGATGACGTTGCCGCGGGATTTGGACATCTTTTCACTGCCCTCACCCAGGATCATTCCGTGACTTGTGCGCTTCAGGTAGGGCTCATCCGTTGGTACGAGACCCAGGTCAAACAGGAATTTATGCCAGAAGCGTGAGTACAAAAGGTGTAGTGTTGTGTGCTCCATACCGCCGTTGTACCAGTCCACGGGCACCCAATATTTAAGAGCCTCCTCCGATGCAAAGGCATTGGGATTTTTTGGGTCTGCATATCTTAGGAAATACCAGCTAGAACCTGCCCACTGGGGCATTGTGTCTGTTTCACGTTCTGCATCCCCTCCGCAAACGGGACACTTAACCTCAACCCAGTCCCTAATCTTTGATATGGGGCTCTCACCAGAATCTGTGGGTTCGTAGCTCTCCACATTAGGTAGTGATAGGGGCAGGTCCTCCTCCTTCAGAGGGACATATCCACAGTGGGGGCAGTTAATAATTGGGATGGGCTCACCCCAGTAGCGTTGACGTGAGAATACCCAGTCACGTAACTTGTAGTTGATTGTGGGTTTGGCAAGTCCGCGGGCACTGAGATGCTCGATAATGGCCTTCTTGGCGTCCGAGACCTCCATGCCGTTCAACATCCCTGAATTTACCATTATACCCGTTTCCACATCAAGATATGCGGCGGCACTGACATCCCCTCCGGCCACAACTTCAATTATAGGCAGGTCGAACTTTTTGGCAAACTCCCAGTCACGGGTATCATGTCCCGGCACAGCCATAATGGCTCCGGTTCCGTATGTCATTAGGACGTAATCTGAGACGTATATAGGTATGTTTTCACCGGTTGTTGGGTTGATGGCGGTCACACCATCCAGACACACACCGGTTTTGTCCTTTTGAAGCTCCGAGCGCTCAAAGTCGGATTTTCTGGAGGCCTCACGGGCGTATGCCCTGACCTCATCAATATTAGTGATGGAATTAGACCACTTGTCAAGCATAGGGTGTTCCGGGGACAGGACCATATAGGTGGCACCATATAGTGTGTCGGGACGCGTGGTGAAAACAGTTAGTGTGTCCCCCATAGTGGTGGCAAAATCCACCTCTGCACCGGTTGAGTGCCCTATCCAATTGCGCTGCTGAATTTTAACGCGCTCCGGGTAGTCCACATGCTCAAGACCGTCTAGGAGTTTCTGAGCATATGAGGTTATTTTTAGCATCCACTGGCTCTTTTCACGGCGAACAACCTCAGATCCACAGCGTTCACAGACTCCGTCCACAACTTCTTCATTGGCAAGCACACACTTACAGGATGTACACCAGTTGACGGGCATCTTTGCTTTGTAGGCAAGTCCGTTTTCAAAGAGCTTTAGGAAAATCCACTGTGTCCATTTGTAGTACTCAGGGTCAGTTGTATTTACTTCACGTGTCCAGTCAAAGGAGTACCCGAGCATTCTTAGCTGTGATTTAAAATGAGCAACGTTTTGCTTTGTAACCACAGATGGGTGAATTTTATTTTTGATTGCAAAGTTTTCAGTAGGCAGACCAAACGCGTCCCACCCCATGGGGAAGAGCACGTTGTAGCCTTCACGGCGCCGCTTTCTTGCAATGACGTCCAGGGCTGTGTATGGTCTTGTATGGCCGACGTGTAGTCCGTTGCCGGACGGATATGGAAACTCAATTAGGGCGTAATACTTTGGCTTGTCCGAGACATTATTACAAAGAAACAGATTCTCATCTTCCCACTTTTGCTGCCATCTTTCTTCTATGCTTGTAAAGTCGTACTTCATATTTA
>CAZIVK010000286.1:0-2745 GCA_964542515.1 uncultured Oscillospiraceae bacterium
ATCCCACTGTTGTGACACCCCATGACGTTGAATTTGGTCGCCTCGGTGGGGACCTAAAAAGCGGAAGGGTTCAGGCAGCGGTTGAGCTTGCCCGGTCCCTCGGTGTTGTCATGGTGCTCAAGGGAAACAGGAGTATCGTGGCGAACCCGGATGGAAGCACAATGATCAATACCTGCGGTAATCCAGGGATGGCCAAAGGGGGGAGCGGAGATATACTTGCAGGGGTCATTGGGTCTCTCTTGGGACAAGGTCTTCAGCCCATGGATGCTGCAGCTGCAGGTGTATTTGTTCACTCGACTGCGGGGGACCTATGTGCCCTTGAGGTGGGGGAGTACGGTATGTTGCCTTCGGACTATATGCGCTATATTCCGTCAGTCCTTAAAAAGTACAATTCAATAAAATAGGGAGCGGGCTTTTGGATCCCCTCCCAATGGAGGGAAGATCTTGAAAAAGCTATTTTCATACATTTTCATTGCCGTTATTCTATTGAACAGCTACGGATGCTCGGGGGAGAATACCAACGCCCCGGACATTTCCGAGTACTATTCCGGGTTGAGCTCATTTGAAGCTAAAGCCGTTGTAACCGCACACTACAGCGACTACACTGTTGACTTTACACTCATGTTCAGTTATGATTCCGAAGTGGGAAGCACTGTAGCTGTTGAAAACCCAACTGAGCTTGAGGGCATTTCAGCAAGCTTTGACGGGGATGCACTGCTTGTAGGTTATGACGGAGCATTCATAGAAACTGGAGTTCCTGACCCTGACTCTGTACCTCCTATAGCATCACTACCCCAACTATTTAGGGTTTGGTCTGACGGAGTGGTAGATGAACAGGGAAAGGAGCGCATATCGGACACGGATTACATTATTATTACCCACAAGTCTGACTCAGGGGCTGCAGACATAACATATCGCACATGGTTTCTAACCGACAGTCTCTTACCCTATAAAGCAAAGATACTAAAAAATGGTCAAACCAAAATTCAATGTGAGTTTTTACTTATAAACGCATAACAACAGGAGGTCAAGTTTTGGACGGTCTACGCATTTGGGCCGATGTCTCGCTAGGAAACATCAGGCATAACTATAATGAAATAAGAGGGCTTGTTGGGTCTAATACACTAATAATGGCGGTGGTGAAGGCCAACGGCTACGGACACGGAGCGGTACAGGTTTCAAAAGCCATGATTAAAATGGGTGTAGACCGCTTTGCCGTAGCTACGATTAATGAGGCTGTAAAACTGAGGCAGGCAGGTATTACCGGACCAATTATGGTACTCGGAGGTACTTCGCCTGAACTCACTGAACTCCTAATAAGTAATAATATAATCCAAGCTGTATTCTGCCTGGATGTGGCTAAGGGGTTCTCTCAGCAGGCTAAACTGTTGGGGAAGGTGCTCAAAGTTCATATTAAAGTGGATACAGGCATGTCACGTCTAGGTTTTATTTCTAACAACCCTGAGGAAATTAAAAATGCACGTGAGGTCTGCCACCTTGAAGGGCTTGAAGTGGAGGGAATCTTCACTCACTTTACAACATCTGAGGAGCCTGATGACCCCTTCTACAGGGAGCAAATCTTAAGTTTCAATGATTTTGTAGTAAGACTTGAGGACTATGGAATAAAAATTCCTATAAAACATACGGCTAACAGCGGCGCAATTATCAACCATCCTGAGAGTTACATGGATATGGTGAGGCCCGGCATTGCAATGTTTGGACTTTATCCGGGGCCCGGTCTTGAGGATAAAATTGCGCTAAAACCTGTTATGAAACTCTGTGCTACAGTTGCTCAAATTCATGATTTTGAAGAAGCTGTCTCAGTCAGCTATAACAGGACATTTACATCCCAAAAACCAATTAGAACCGCCACTGTAACAGTAGGTTATGCGGATGGATTACCAAGAATTCTATCCGGTAAAATAGATATGTTAGTGCACGGTAAAAGAGCCCCCCAGATAGGGAACATATGCATGGACATGTGCGTCATAGACATCACCGGTATAGAAAACGTCAAAGTTGGGGACGTTGTCACGATATTCGGGTCGGACGGAGAAAACTCTATAGATGTAACTGAGCTTGCACAAAAAGCTATGACAATACCATATGAGGTGATATGTGGCCTTGCCGACAGAGTCGAACGCCTGTACGTTGACTAACTTTATATTGCCAATGTGTAAAAACATTGTTATAATGATATTTACAAAGAACTTTCCACACATGGGCTCAAAATATCACTCCTCTTAATAAGATAGAGTGTAGCTGTTTTGCAAAACCGTGATTAATTTTCCTTAAAAATGGGAAGTATTATGTTAGCACCGCTACATAATACCTCACGGACAATATTTTTTGTGCAGCGGCTGCGACTTTATTTGTCGGAGTGTGAAGCAAGTGGACATCAGCGTAAAACGTGGAGAAATATATTACGCCGATTTGAGTCCGGTAGTTGGAAGCGAGCAGGGTGGAATGCGCCCGGTTTTGATTGTGCAAAATGATGTCGGTAACAAATACAGCCCTACTGTTATTGCTGCCGCTATCACTTCTCAGATCAACAAAGCGCGTTTACCTACGCATATAGAGCTTGAAGCTCGTGTATATGGCCTAACTAAAGATTCAGTAGTGCTCCTTGAGCAGATCCGAACCATTGACAAACGCAGGTTAAAAGAGAAGATGGGGCGGATAGACAACTCCCTTATGAATCGGATAGACAGCGCCATAGCAATCAGCTTCGGACTCGGAGGTTAA
>CAZIVK010000287.1:0-2742 GCA_964542515.1 uncultured Oscillospiraceae bacterium
ATTCTACTTTCTCAACTTATATAACATAGAGGGGCGTCCCCCTGTCTCATAATCTATTTTACTTGTTAACTCACCGGTCTCTACAAGGTAGTTCAAGTAACGCCGTACAGTGACCTTTGAGAGCTTTAAACTACCACTTACTGATTCACAAGAGTGGTAACTGTTGGGCTTAGTTTTTACATGCCACATGATAGATTCCAGCGTTGCTGTCTGCAACCCTTTTTGGATCCTGCTATCCGGTAAGGATGCACCCACAATCCTATCAATATCCTTTTGGTCCACAACTGACTGACTTGTGACCAGAGCCTCTTATTTAGGAACCTGTGTATAGCTCTCTTAAAGCGATCCAACTCAAAAGGCTTTACAAGACAATCTATTATCCCCAAACCGAGCATAGTATCCAGATCCTTTACATCTGTGGAGGCTGTAACAACTATAACATCTGTAGTGATATGTTCCTGGCGCATCTGGCGGAGTAAATCCACTCCGTTCATTGAGGGCATGGAGATATCAATAAGAGCGAGGTCCACATTGTTGTCACGCATGTGCTCCAGGGCATGTACTCCGTTCATAAAAACGTGCTTTACAAGGATCTCGGGAAAATGCTGCAGATAGCGGGCATTGGTCTGCGCAACGGTCAACTCATCCTCAACAATAATGGCGTTTATCACAGCTACCTCCCCTTTCAGGGGACATTATTGCCGCGGACACAAACTTTGGCTGTGGTTCCAGTCGTGAACATGCCGCTATAACCCTAAAAACCAGAGGGGTCTCCGCAATAATTGCTAAGAGTTTTGGCCGTATTTTCTACAGAAACGCCATCAATATGGGGCTACCCCTGATTGTCTGCACCGGTATAGATCAAGTTGCCCGGTACGGAGATCAGGTAATAATTGATATGAGCACCCAAACCGTGACTAACACTGCCACTGGTAATAGTGCCGCAATTGAGCCCATATCGGACTACGCTATGAAAATACTAAATGCAGGTGGTATTAAAGCCCTCCTGACACAGAAAGCGGAGTGAAGTGTATGGCTCAATGCAAAAAGTGTAAAAGTGAAACGGATAACATATACAATCTGGTTGAACTAAAAACTATGATTGTCCGCAACTTTACAAAGTCCACCCGCTACCAAGCCATGGGCAACGTGCTCCAAGAGGCCCTCTGCCCCACCTGCTTAACAGAGTATATGGAGAAAGAACTAAACTACAAGCAAAAAGTCATCCGTACCCTAGTCCCTTTTGCGCTCTACGCAGCATTTGGTTTAGCTTTGGTACTGCTAAACTTGGGCACCTTACTTGAAGTAAATAACTTTGTGCCAAAGGTCTTTGGAGCCATTGTTCTTTTTACCTCGATCCTAGGATGCACCAGAGAACTCAAGAAAATAAAACTTCGCACAACGCAGCTTAACGGTCAAAAGGAGGAGCTCACCCGCAAGCATCTAGCTGTGGATCTCCTGTCCAAGCTACTCCCACAAAAACACAACGACGCCAATCTCACCTATATAGATAAAGACCGTCTCATGACTGAGGACTACAAAAAGCTCGCGCTATACTCCAACAGTTCCGTTGACAAACTCAAAACAATGCGCCAATTCTTAAAAGGTCAATCGGTTTAAATTTTGTCCTGATGAGTGTTATGAATGTCTCCACTACTAGTTTGTCAAACTGAGTACCGGCACCTTCTTGCAACTGTTTAATTGTGCTGGGCATGTCTAGTTTGGAGCGGTAATGGCGGTCAGACATCATTGCATCAAATGCATCAGCCACCGATATAATTCTGGCCATCAGAGGTATCTCAAACCCCTTTTATACCGTCGGGATATCCCTTGCCATCAACACGCTCATGGTGGGATCTGACAATGGGAACCACATGCTTGAACATAGAAATTACCGATAGTATACGGGCGCCTTTAATTGGGTGCTTCTTTATTTCATCATATTCATTTAGGCTTAATTTCTCACTTTTAAAGAGAATGTCATCTGTTATACCCATTTTGCCCACATCGTGAAAAAGACCTGCAATTCTAAGTGTCTCGGTGTCCTCCTCATTGAAATTGAGCGCTTTCCCAATTTCTACGCTGTAATAGGAAACGCGGTCAGAATGTCCACAAGTGTATTCATCCCTTGCGTCTACAACTTGTCTTAGCGCTTCAATGGTGTCCATATAGCGTACCCGCAGTTGGTCATATGTGCGGTTCAGCTCCTCATTTTTCATGTTTACCATAGAGTGTAGAAGGGCATTGTTTAGTGACGACGCTGCCTGTACGGCATATATCTCAAGGAGCTTGTAACCCTCCGACACATCCTGAGAAAATCTAGTTGAGCTCTCCACGTAAATAACACCGATGGCCTCTTTAAACTCGTTTATTAGAGGTAATATGATTCCTGTAGACATCATAGTAACCTGTTTTGAAATCTTTGATCTGCCTATGTTCTCAAGCATATCGGAGTTCAACATTTGCATAAGGATACGCTTGAAAAGCATTTCAATATTGAGGTTACACCAATTATTTCAAAAGAGGAGTATCTGGCAACAATCGCCAAGACAAAAATAAAGTACACATGGAAATATCTGCTATTATGTATTTTTCCTTAAATGAGGAACAGAAATTTATTTCACTGGAAGAAGCATCGAACCGTATAACTAAAATGGCTGTGGAAATAGGCATAAAGGACGTAATCCAAGTTGCTCCTTCTTGGTATTGCAGCCCCGTTATTATTGAATATTTTATTTTCCT
>CAZIVK010000288.1:0-2739 GCA_964542515.1 uncultured Oscillospiraceae bacterium
GTGTGGTACTCAAAGTTTTCATAGGCGTCGTTCACCTTAGCCACAAGGTTGTTGAGCCTCATAAGTGCCCAGCGGTCCAGCTCAGGCAGCTTGTCATAAGGTATCTGGTCGTCTGGGTCAAACCCACTTAGATTTCCAAGGATATACCTGGATGTATTACGGATTTTTAGATATGCCTGGGACAGTTGGGCAAAAATTTGATCTGAAACACGCACGTCAACACGGTAGTCACTGGAGGCTACCCAGAGTCTCAGGATGTCTGCACCGTATTTTTTTATTATAGTTTCAGGGGCGATGGCGTTACCCAGGGACTTGTGCATGGCCTTTCCTTCACCATCAACCACCCAACCGTGGGTCAAGACCGACTTGTACGGTGCAGTCCCTTTGGTGGCTACCGATGTCAGGAGGGAAGACTGGAACCAGCCTCTGTATTGGTCAGCTCCTTCCAGATACATATCTGCTGGATAAGCGGCGTCCTTTTGCTTTGAGAGAGATGCGGCGTGGGATGATCCTGAATCAAACCATCCATCAAGTGTGTCGGTTTCAGGGGTAAAGTGAGTGCTACCACAGAACGGACATGTGAACCCGTCCGGTGCAAGTTGATCTGCAGGCTTTTCGTACCACGAGTTAGAGCCATATTCCCCAAACATCTCAGATATATGGGATATTGTTTCTGGAGTACATACTGGCTTTTTACAGCTGTTACAGTAAAGCACAGGTATAGGTAGTCCCCAATGCCGCTGGCGGGAAATACACCAGTCAGCCCTGTCCTTTATCATATTGATAATCCTGTCCTCTCCCCAAGAGGGTATCCATGTTACATTTTCACATGCTGCTACCGCTTCATCTTTAAAAGCTTCAACAGAACAGAACCATTGGGAGGTAGCCCTATAGATTATGGGTTCTTTACACCTCCAACAGTGGGGATATGAGTGGGTTAAATGTTCACTGGCAAAGAGCATACCGGACTGCTTGAGGTTTTCTAGGATGGCATCACTTGCCTTTTCATAGTAGAGACCCTCAAACTGACCTGCCACCTCTGTCATATGTCCTCTTTCATCAACAGGGATCAGATCAGGAAGCTTGTACTTTCTGCCGGTTATAAAGTCTTCCACACCATGGGCAGGTGCAGTGTGAACACATCCAGTTCCCGACTCCATTGTGACATAGTCAGCCATTGCAATTAAGCTGTCACGTCCGAGAAATGGGTGGGTTGCCTGCATGCCCTCAAATTCAGAACCCTTAAATGTTGCAATAACCTCGTGCTCCGGATTCTCTAGGAAGGACATGGTGTACTCAAGACGCTCCATGGCAACTATATATGTTTCACCTGATGGAACGCGAGCAAGTACATACTCCTCCCTTGGGTGGAGGGCAATTGCTAGGTTTCCGGGCAGTGACCATGTTGTTGTGGTCCATATTACAAAGAATGTTTTGTCAGTCTGTGTGATACCTGAAAGTTTTCCAAGATCATCCCGCAGAGGGAACTTTACAAAAATTGACTCACACTTGTCATCTGAGTACTCTATTTCTGCTTCAGCAAGAGCGGTTTCGTCATGGGGGCACCAATACACGGGTTTTAGACCCTTGTAGATGTAGCCTTTGCGGTACATCTCTCCAAAGACCTTTATTTCCTCAGCCTCAAAAGAAGGTGACATGGTGAGGTAAGGATTTTTCCAGTCAGCCATAACACCCAGACGAATAAATTGATCACGCTGGATGTTCACAAAGTCCTCAGCAAACTTTTTACAGCTGTCCCTAAACTCAGGAATGGACATATTCTTGCGGTTAATCTTATTCTTTTTGATGATAGCGCTCTCTATGGGCATACCGTGGTTGTCCCAACCGGGTTTATAGGGGGTGTAATGCCCTGTCATGGCCATGTAACGGTTTATAAAGTCCTTTAGGACTTTGTTGAGGGCAGTGCCCATATGGATGTTACCGTTACTGAAGGGAGGGCCGTCATGGAGAACGTACTTTGGCTTGCCCTCATTTTTGGCAAGCAATTCACCAAATATGTTGTCTCTTTTCCACTCCTCAAGCATGCCCGGCTCACGGTTTGGTAGGCCTGCACGCATTGGGAAATCTGTCTTTGGCAGATTTATAGTGCTGTTAAAGTCTGCTGGCATTTAGAAAAACTCCTTATCGAATACTTTTACGTTTGTTCCGCCCACGTTTATCTCGCGACTGTCGACGGCGGGTTGTATAACCTCTTCCATTATTTCATCTTTACCATCTTCTGACTGAATATCCATGTCCTGGTCCTGAATATCATCAGACTCAAATTCAAGAGATTGCTCAATTTCCTGGACCTTCTGGTCAATTACAGAGGTGGTGTTCTCCTTCACAGGTGCAGGTGCAGGTGTTAAAGGTTCCTCTGATATTTTAGACAGAATATCCATCTGTATTCTACACATTTGAACGGCTGACTCCAAGAAGTTTCCTGTTTTCTCCTTGGCGGTTGCAAGTTTCATTTTTTCCTCATTGATCTTCCTTTTGAGGTCCTCAAATTGATCCTCGTATTCCTTCAGGGCTGTGTTTCGGATCTCATCACTCTTGGTTTTGGCCTCCTCAGTTATCTCGTTTGCCATCTGTTGGGCCATTATTAGGGCCTTCCTCATGGCAGCGTCAACGCCGCGGTACTCCTCAACCTTGTCTGCAAGAACCTTTAGCTTGTTTTTCAAAAGTGTGTTTTCTTTGTATAATGAGGCATAGTCCCCCGATACCGCATCCAGGAAC
>CAZIVK010000289.1:0-2738 GCA_964542515.1 uncultured Oscillospiraceae bacterium
ACTTGAGATGTTTTGAGTTCCATCAGGTGAGACACTTGACAATATAAGGCGGCCGTTATTATCCTTTGTAACTCCTCCTACACGACTACGTATAAAGTTCACACCATATTTTGTTTTGGCGGACTCAACGTACCTGTCAAAGTCCTTACCGTAAGCGCGCATATCCATGTAGTAGATATCGATGTCCTCAACTGAGGGGAGGTGTTCCTTTGTTATCTGAGCCTCTTTGATCGCATACATACAGCAAACAGAGGAGCAGTATTCTGCGTCACAGTTGTGGTCACGGGATCCTACGCACTGGATGAAGGCAATCCTCTTGGGGGCGACACCGTCACTTGGGCGCTGGATATGACCCGAATATGGACCGGATGCGGAGAGAATGCGCTCGTACTCCATTCCGGTAATAACATCATCATACTTGTTGTAGCCAAACTCAGGGGGGATTTTATCAACCATGTCATAGCCGGAGCTAATTATAACAGCACTGACCGGAATCTCAACGATCCTATCTGTCTGGTCGTGGCATATTGCGCCACTTGTACATGCGGTTTCACATGCGTGGCATTCGCTACAGATGGAGCAGTCCACACACCGCAGGGATTCAGAGCGGGCGGTGGCCTCATCATATCCGGTCTCCACCTCATCAAAGGAGGTGAGGCGTGAGTGCATACTAATTGTAGGCATATTAGCACGTTTTTGATAACGGGCAGCGGCGGTGTCCACTTCAGAAATATCCGTTTGAGGGAGCAGGAATGGTTCTATAGAATCACTTCTGCCTTCAAGGTAATTAATAATTGCTTTGGCAGCTCTGTTGCCGGCAGCAATTGCTTCAATCATTGTGGCGGGACCGGATTGGGCGTCACCACCTGAAAAGATGTCCTCCACGGCAGTTCTGCAGCCTTCTGCAGCAATGTTTCCCCACTTATCAAAGCAGTCAAAACCTGCGCTCCTAATGCTTTGGTCCACTTTCTGGCCAATAGCTGCAATAATTGTATCAGCCTCAAGGACAAACTCAGAACCTTCGACAGGTACCGGTCTGCGCCTACCGGAGGCGTCAGGGGCGCCAAGGCTATTTTTGATACACTTAAGACCGCTAACCCTACCCTTATTTTCAATGACCTCAAGTTGGGTCGTTAGAAATTTAAACTTTACTCCTTCACTCTCAGCGTGTTGGACCTCCCATGTATTTGCAGGCATTTCTTGACGGGTACGCCTGTAAACTACGGTTACATCAGCTCCCAGTCTGACAGCCGAGCGTGCAACGTCCATAGCCACGTTTCCTCCGCCAATAACCAGGACCTTCTTACCTATAACCTGTTCAAGGCCGAGGTTTAAGTTATGTAGGAACTTGATTCCTGAGATCACATCCGGGTTATCTTCACCGGGTATACCTATTGGCATGTCCTTGTGTGCACCTATGGCTACAAAAAACGCTCTGTATCCCTGTGCCCGTAGGTCGTCAAAGGTGAGGTCTGCACCAATGGGGGTGTTGTACTTAATTTCAACACCCATGCTCTCCACTAGGGATATTTCATGTTCCAGAACCTTTTTGTCAAGTCTGTAGTCAGGGATTCCTGTTTTTAGCATACCTCCTCCCACAGGGAGGCTTTCAAATACGGTAACACTGTAACCTTCATTTGAGAGTGCATATGCGCAGTTTAGTCCAGCAGGTCCAGCTCCAACTACAGCAACCTTTATACCTTTTTTATCTATTTCAAGAGGCTTTAGGGGGTCGCCCTCCTCTGAGTTTCTAACGGTGTCGGCAATAAAACGCTTAATTCCGGCTATAGATAAGGGCTCCTCCACATAGCGGCGTGAGCAGTTTGATTCACACGGATGGAAGCAGACACGTCCTAGTACTCCGGCAAACGGAGTGACTCTACGCACCACATCAAGTGCCTCTGTATACCTGCCTTCTCCTGTCAAGGCAACGTAGCCGTGGGCTTCTATATGTGCGGGGCAGGCATATTTGCAGGGTGAGGTCCCTTTTTTATCTATTACAACTTTGTTTGGCGCAGCCTGAGCAAATGGTTTGTAGACGGCGTGCCTGTTTCCGACGCCCATGTCAAACTCACTTTTAGTTTCAATAGGACAGACGAGGGTGCATTCGTCGCAACCTTTACACTTCTCCTCATCTATGAATCTGGCTTTTTGCCGGATGACAGCTGTGAAATCAGGTGATTTACCTCTAATCTCAACCACTTCACTCCAAGTCATTGTGTTAACAAGGGGATGGTTGAAGCAAGCTGTTACCTTTGGAGCCAAAATACAGGCTGAACAGTCGTTGGTGGGGAAGGTCTTATCCAACTGTGCCATCCTACCACCGATGGACGGAGAGCTCTCAACAAGAAATACAGGGATACCCATATCAGCAAGGTCGGAGGAGGCCTGAATTCCGCCGATACCACCACCCACCACAAGAACTGGTTTTTTAGTTATATCAGACATTAATCTTGCTCCGTTTCTTAGTAATCGTGACTCTCAAAGGAGTCATCTATAAGTTGTTGAACCCTCTTTATACGCTCCACCTTTATTTCATTCTCTAAAGCTTCAAACTTTTCAAAGGTGTCGGCGTCCACCATATCACCCTCCACTGCAAGGTCCCGGAGCACCCGAATTATGTCTGCAGGGCGAGCATCCTGGGGGCAGTGAGCAACACAGACATGGCACTGGCTACATTTCCAGATTTCAGAAGAGGAAAGAACAGCACCCTCCGCGCCCATGAGTACCTGGCGCAT
>CAZIVK010000290.1:0-2733 GCA_964542515.1 uncultured Oscillospiraceae bacterium
AAAAACAATGTTTACGTCTGAAAACATTTTAGTTGCGCCAAAAAATAGGCTGAGATTATTTACACTTATCACTTTGATCGGTTCCTTTGTTTATAAAATTTATGATATTGTATCACGAAAAACTTAAATATGCTACGTCTGTTTAAGGCAAAAGAAAAAGGGGGATTGCTCCCCCTTTTTTTATGCGCACATGATTGATCTATTTGCCTAAATAATGGTATAGCCGTCACTATCCACCTTTGCGTCCAACTTACGTCCTGCTTCACACATTGGGCACTGCGAGGGACGGGTAGAAGTATATTCAGGAATATCATCACTTGTAAAGAGTGCATTTATATTTTGCTTGACATTGTCAGTATTTGCTCTGAATATTGCGGAAATACCAACCAGGTTGCCACCGTAATATGTTAGACATTCTAGAGCGCGGTTTATTGTTTTGCCGCTAGATACAGATGCCACCAATAACAATACGTTTTTGTTGAAAATCTTATTCTGACGGCTACTATGGAAAACCAAGTTACCTTTCACATTGCTAATAGGTGTGATAATACGAATGTCATTGTGCTCATTCATCACACCAACTCCAGCACTGATAAGTTCCTCTGCAAGATATGCACCAATTACTTCAGTGCCCTCCATACATACGATTGTGTCTATGAGTGTGTTAGCTAGATAGGGTACCGCAAGCTCACGCGCAACCTCTCTTGATACCTGTGCGCTTGATTTTAGCCTGCCCATGTCAACGTAATTATTGATATGGGTGCTGCTTGTGGAGAAATGACCGGGGATAACCTTAATTGTAATCTTTGAACTCTTTGGCGATTTAACAGTATAAGCTCTACCTTCCATTGTGATCTCTCCTATCTGTTATTTTGGTGTTCCCACTATATTGTATCAGCAAATTTTCAAAATATCAATGTTTACAATAACTTCTTATCCTCAATACAGTTTTTCATCATCTTTTCAGCCAGGGAGGCCATATAAACTACAGATTCCTCCATGCCGTTATCAAACCAGCGGCGTAGCATAGCTATGCACCCAAAAGCAATGAAGGAATAGTAGTATTCATGTACTTCCGGGGCGATACCGGCAAAAAGGTAATTCCACTCAGCCTGATTTTCAGGCCTACACAGCTCAAGCACACGGCTAAGAAATGTGGACTCCTGGGTCCGCAGCACAGCAATAAAAATACCGGAGTTTGCCTCTACATACTTAAAAGTCTCTAGCAGGATGGGCATAAGAGGCAAATTTTCGGAACTACGATACTTTCCTAGTATTTCCAAAAAGTTATTGAGCAGCTCCTTTTCAGTCTGTTCAAAGAGATCATAGATGTCCTTGTAATGGAGATAAAAGGTACCACGGTTAATGTCAGCTAGGTCTGTCAGTTCGCTAACAGAAATGTCTCTAAGGTTCTTTTGCATTAATAGCTGGGTGAGTGTTATTCTTATTTGGTTCTTTGTTTTGCGTACTCTACGATCCTGTACATCTTGTTTAATGGTGATTTACCTCCTTGTTTGATGGTGATCAATACTCAACAGATGAGCATTGATTGATTGATTATTATTATAAACTACATCAGTTTATAAATCAACACGCCACCAAACAAGGATTTTATGTATAGGTTATGGCATTCACAGGACATGCGTCTATTGCACTCTCAAGTTTATCCATATCAAGATCTGATGAATTGTGTGGCTTGGTAACTGCCTTATTGTTCTCCATCTTGAATACTTCGGGGTAGTTTTTTGCGCAAAGGGTACAACCCATACAGGCATCACGGTTAATTTGGACGCCTTCTAGTGCTAGGTTTTCACCGGGCAGATCCTCTTCCTTTATCATTTTAGCTGCTATCCAGGAAAAGATAATAATTGCAATTACTGTCAGTACCCAACGTATTATCATAAACTTAGGTCCTAAAAACTTTGCTTCATTTAAGAGCATAGGAACCTTAATTACAGCCCAAGAACTTAGGATAATCACGATGTTTCTTATCGATGCACCCTTCTTGTGAAGCATAACACACATTGGAAATGCAGCATAAATTGGGCCAGCCGATACACTACCAACTACAAAGGAGAGGAATATACCTTTTGACTTGGCATCCTTGCCCAAATACTGCATAATCTTTTCCTTTGGAACCCACATATCTAGTAGTGCAGTCAGAACAAAGATTACCGGCATAATCAGGAGCATCTCTTTTATGTAGTACCCACTATTTTTTACGGACTCTATACCCATTTGTGGCTTTACAATCAGCATAACGATATATGCAAGAGCAACGATAACTAAGAACAGATTTTCCTTCAACTTATTAAGTACTGTCATATGATAACCCCCATTACAAGCGCTATAGCAATAGCAAATAGGAAACTGAGACCATTACGGACCGCAGTAAACTTTAATCCAAATTCCTTTTTTTCAAGTGGGAATGTTACGACACCCACCATTGTCAACGTAGTTAAAAATGCTACAGCCGGTACTACGCTAATACCTGCGCCAACCAGTGTTCCCACCAGTGGAAAAGCAATAAATGCAGGTACCAATGTTATTGTACCGAGTAATGCACCTCCAACTGTTGCTAGCAAAACGGATTTACTACTTAAAAAACTTGCAATTTCAGCGGGTGGTATAATTGTTAAGATTAGTCCGATTGCAAATATAATTGAGATAATGCTTACAAGCATACCTCTACCCATTCCAAAAGCCATCTTAAGAGCCTGCTTTGTTTTTACT
>CAZIVK010000291.1:0-2728 GCA_964542515.1 uncultured Oscillospiraceae bacterium
GGGTCCTTTTCTGGTTTGGAGAGATTTATAGATAGCTGGAGCTTGCCGTATTTGCTGCAGCTCTCCCAACGAATGTCATGGGCACAGCGTTCACTGCGGATATAATTACAGTCCTGGGAGAACTTATAAAACCATGAGGTAGCCACTTTGGGCGATCTGGTTTTTAACAGAGTCTTAAACTCATTAATGACATGGGATGGAGGCGGTGTGAGGCACCCCATTACCTTGCTGTCTAAGAGGTCGCGGTTTCCTGACGTGTCTGCTATAACGCCTCTGCTTACGGCACTGTTAATGAGATCCTCTAAAATGTGTTCAAGGCTTCCATTTTCTAATTCATCAAAGCTAGTTTCATCTGAATTATCACACTGTGGGGACGATAGCTGCAAAACTTCAAGCAACCTGTTGGTAACATAGGTCGTGTCCTCGGGTGGAAAAAGGCCTCTATCCAGTGCGTACTTAATTAATCTGTCCATCCTAACTACCTTCAACCTACTTTTCTGTTTTATACCCGTCAGGGTTATTTTTGTGCCAATTATATGCAGATGAGATCATGTTCTCAAGAGATGGGTACTCCGGTTCCCACTTCAAAACGCTCCGCGCCTTTTGGCTGGATGCTACAAGGTATGATGGATCACCTGGACGGCGTTCCACTACCTCAACCGGCAACTGCATGCCGGTAACAGTGCGTGCCGAGTTTATGACCTCCAGTACGGAGAAACCTGATCCGTTGCCTAGGTTGAAGATATCGCTCTTGCCGCCGTTCTTGAGGTATTCAAGTGCAAGTATATGCGCCTGGGCCAGGTCTGTGACGTGGATGTAGTCACGTATACAGGTTCCGTCCGGAGTATTGTAGTCATCACCATATAGGTTTAATGTGGCGCGCTTGCCTATTGCCGACTCCATGGTAATGGGGATAAGATGTGTCTCAGGATTGTGGTCCTCGCCAATTTTGCCACTCTCGTGTGCTCCGCAGGCATTGAAGTAGCGCAGCGACACATAGCGCAAATCAGATGCACGGCTTACCCACTTAAACATTCTCTCCATGGCAAGTTTAGTTTCACCGTAGGGGTTTGTGGGCTCCGTGCGATCTGTCTCAGAAATGGGAATGCGCTCCGGCTCACCGTAAACAGCCGCTGTAGATGAAAACACGACCTTGTCCACACCATATTTTATCAGGGTCTTCAGGAGAACCTGGGTGCCTCCCAAGTTGTTATCGTAATATTTTAACGGATTTTCTACGCTTTCACCCACTAGGGAGTATGCTGCAAAGTGTATGGCTCCTTCGATCTGCTCACTTCTTAGTATGTGCTCGAGGAAAGCTTCATTGTGTATATCGCCCTGGTAGAATTTTGCATCCTTGTGTACCGCTTCCCGGTGACCTGTTACAAGGTTATCCACCACAATGGTTTCATATCCGCGCTTAATGAGTTCATATACAGTGTGCGACCCGATGTAGCCGGCACCACCCAATACCAAAACAGCCATAATGCCCTCCCAAATTATAGATTTATTTTTATACCACCGCTGTTACGAATATCTAGTACTCTACATGTACCACTTCCGGTAAGCTTTTCTATGCCGATCTTGAAGTCCGATACCATATCATCCGGTACAAAAGCCTGAATAGTGCCTGCAAACCCGCCCCCGTGGATACGGGATGCACCTCTGCCGCGGAGGAGTTTATCAGCCAAAGCCAAGGCAAGTGCCGCGGGCTGCTGGGACACCGCCCCTTTGGGGTATATGTTTTGGAGATACATCCAGCTAGAGCGGCCGCTCTCATTGACGAGGTTCAGGAATTTGGTAAAATCCCCCCTCCGGAGTTCCTCCACCTGCCCGAGAACCCTCTTGTTGTCATCAAAAAAGTGCAGCGCACGCAGGGTTGCGCGATCCCCACAGATATCCCTCACTTTGGAGATATCCCTATAAAAACTGTCCTCCGGTACGTCACGCAGGACCTCCTTGTGAAACAGGGATGCTACCTGCGCCATTTCACTAGGAATTGCCGCATATTCATCCGTGAGGTTGTTGTGGTTTCCACCCGTTTCAATGATGCATATCTTGTGACCCGAAGTCTTAAAATCATAAAAACCATCTGTTACACTAGCATTTACCGGATCCTCAAAATCTATTGCAACAACACCTCCGAGGGCAGATGTAAGCTGATCCATCAGGCCGCAGGGCTTTCCATAATACTCATTTTCAGCGTATTTCCCGGCCAGAGCAACCGTTAAGGGTGAAACTCCGCCTCCATTAAAAAGATGGTTAAAAATAGTTCCAATAAGAACCTCATAAGCAGCCGATGACGACAAGCCTGAGCCCCTTGGTATACCATTAATAGTATATGCGTCAAAACCACGCACGGTAAATCCATTGTTCTTTAAATAAGCTGCCACTCCGCGGATAAGTGAGGGTGATGTTCCGACCTCATCACGTACAAATGCAGTACTTGTTATGTCAACCACATCCGTCATGTGGCCTTCTGTATGTATTCTAACCATATTAGTACCATTTGGTGCGGCTGCTCCAACAGTTTCAAGTGAAACCGCCGCGGCAAGTACATTTCCATGTTGATGATCTGTATGGTTTCCACCTATTTCAGTCCTACCAGGCGCGCTGAAATACTCCGGAGCTCCCGCTCCAAACTCCTCCGTAAAGCCTTTAGTGACAGCATGTATGACAGGTTGCCTGTCAACATTGTTCTGCATGAAATCCCCTCCATTACTTGTGC
>CAZIVK010000292.1:0-2714 GCA_964542515.1 uncultured Oscillospiraceae bacterium
GCGGACTCTTCCATACGTGCCATTATCAGACGATGTGCTAAGGAAGAGCTATGGAACCTGGATGAAGCTAAGGACGGGGTTGAGGCTATAAAACTTTTACGCCGTAAAAAGTACCACCTAATTATTTTAGAGGTTGAGTTGCCTGTTATTGACGGACTGATGGTTTACGAAAGCCTAAATCAAACACCGGTCATTCCCGTAATTTTTATCAGCAACAAAACTTCTGAGGACGACCGCCTCGCTGCCTTTCAAGTAGGAGGTAACGATTATATCATAAAACCGTTTTATCCGAGGGAGTTTGTAGCGCGGACCAAAAACATACTTAAGCTCAATGGAATCGTCAGCAATGCAAACCACTATCTTAACTCAGGAAAATTAAAGATCGATATGTATTCTCAAGATGTCTATGTGGAGGATCAGCGTATAAAGCTCACCCCCAAAGAGTACAATCTCCTTCTTTTTTTATGTCAGAATCCCAACAAGGCCTTCTCTAGAGGTATGCTGCTAGATCTTGTGTGGGGCCGGCAGTTTGATGGAACAGACCGCACGGTGGACACCCACATAAAGAGCCTCAGGGATAAAATAAAACCATACCACAACTATATTACAACAGTGTGGGGTTATGGCTACAAATATGAGCCGTAAACATATTCTCTCACATTGAAGCCTTTATTCTTCCACTTGACACGGTTCGTACTTTGCTTTAAAATAATAGCTGCGAGTAAGCCGGACAGTCGCGCGGAGTAATCCGTGAGGAAAGTCCGAGCTCCACAGGGTATGGATAGCGGGTAACGCCCGCCGGAGGTGACTCCAGGACAAGTGCAACAGAAATATACCGCCAACACTATGCATCTGCAAAGTCATCAGAAAAAGTATCAACACTAATTCTGGAAGTTACGTAGTAACTTCAAACTTCTGCGTAGCAGAAGTTGGTAAGGGTGGAAAGGTGAGGTAAGAGCTCACCGGTTCTGCGGGAGACCGTGGAATCCTGTAAACTCTATCCGGTGCAACATCAGCTCGGGGATTAAGCTGACCCGGCGCCCCCGGAAAGATGGCTTGAGGTGTGTGGCAACACACATCCCAGAAAGATGACTGTCGAAACAGAACTCGGCTTACGTGACTTACTCGTAAAAAACGGTACAAGGCTCAACCCTTGTACCGTTTTTTATAAGTAGATATTTTTAAAACATAGGAGGTGCTTCATGAGCTGGGAAACAGTAAAAACAGACTGTCTCATCTGCAGGAAATGTTCATTATGTGAAACACGTACAAACGTTGTCTTTGGTGTTGGAGACCCCAATGCTGAAGTCATGTTTATAGGTGAAGCACCCGGTGAGCAGGAGGACTTATCCGGTGAACCCTTTGTTGGCCGGGGTGGGAAACTTCTGGATGAACTGATGGATGGCATCGGTCTTAACCGCTCAAAGGTGTTCATAGCAAACATTGTGAAATGCAGACCTCCAAAAAATAGAGACCCTCTACCCACTGAAAAAGCATCCTGTATAGATTGGTTACACAAGCAAACCAAATTAATCCAGCCTAAGATTATTGTATCAGTGGGAAGAATTGCCGGACAAATACTTATCAAGCAGGATTTGAAGATAACAAAGGAACACGGAACTTGGTTTGAGATAAATGATGTTCTTATGATGGCCACTCTCCACCCTGCTGCGCTATTAAGGGATCCCCGCCGTCGGTCCGACTCCTTAGGTGACTTTCAAAAGCTTCGCCAAAAGGTACTTGAAATTTGCGAAAGCACTGAGGTGTGATAGATGATTGAACTTAGCGGAATAACAAAAACATTTAAAGTAGCTCGCAGAGATGCGGGCTTTGCAGAGGCATTCAAAGCCCTATTTAATAAGAAATATGAGTATATAACCGCTCTTAATGATGTCTCCTTCAAGATAAATGACGGAGAAATGGTAGGGTATATTGGGCCGAATGGAGCGGGCAAAAGTAGCACCATAAAGATAATGAGTGGAATCTTAACCCCTGACAGCGGTTCCTGTGTAGTAAACGGTAGGACACCCTGGAAGGACCGTAAAACACATGTAAAAGAAATTGGCGTTGTCTTTGGACAGAGGTCACAGCTTTGGTGGGATGTACCTGTAATAGACTCCTTTGAGTTAATACGAGACATCTACTCTGTACCACAAACATTATACCGCCAAAATCTGGATGAGCTCATTACTATGCTAGATCTGGGTGAAATTGTGCGCACACCGGCCAGGCAATTAAGTCTTGGTCAGCGTATGAGGTGTGAAATAGCCGCTTCCTTGCTACATAGTCCAAAGATTCTCTTTTTGGACGAGCCCACCATAGGACTTGACGCTGTGTCTAAGTTAGCAGTAAGAAGTTTTATTCGCAAAATTGGAAAGGAACGCGGAACAACTGTAATTTTAACCACCCACGACATGCAGGATATTGAGGCTATTACAGAGCGGATTATCCTTATAGGTAAAGGAAGGATACTTCTCGATGGAACATTAGATGATCTAAAAAAACGACAATCCAGTATCCCAAGCAATTCCACCGAGGAGATGGTTGCTGCCCTGTATAGGGAGTTTGAGATATGAGAAAATGTCTCAGTTTTTTCAGAATTCGCTTTACAAACGGCCTGCAGTACAGGGCTGCAGCATATGCGGGAGTTGTTACGCAATTTGCTTGGGGCATTATGTCAATATTCATGTTTAGAGCATTCTACAAATCTAATC
>CAZIVK010000293.1:0-2710 GCA_964542515.1 uncultured Oscillospiraceae bacterium
GGCAGGGACAGGCTTCTCAAAAAGTGGTGGTCCTATCTGCTCCTCTATTTCCCTGCTATTGTTGTCATATGCACCTTTGCTCTTCCCATTGGCATTAATACTACCCCGTACATTATGGAGCGCACCATTTTTGGCTGGATCAATTTAAACGGAACCGGACTTTGGGACTGGTTCTTCTATATCTACTTTTCACTGACATCCATTATCGGTTTTGTCCTAATAGCAACATGGTCAAAGGAGTCAAAAACAACAGAGGACAAAAAACTCTCCCGGGCACTACTCTACGCCTTTATTTCTACCTTTGCCATAGGCAGTGTTACAGACGTATTACTTGGTTTTTTGGCCATAACCATTCCAAAAGTTGCACCCATCTTTATTTCCATCCCCATTGGCGTAATTGCTTACATAATTAACAAGTATGGTTTTATGGTTTCAAAGGAACCCAATGAGCACGAGCGCATCCTAAACAAAGCAACGCAGTCCAGCATATATCGCCACCTCTCAGCGATGCTCGCCATTGGTATATTTGTCCACATCGTTGCTCAGACTCTCCTGTACAAGACGGGAAACATTACCAGTATCCTCTGGTTTTCCGGTCTTATCTTCCTTATAATTGCTTTCATTGAACTTGTAAACTACTCGTCCCGCAGTGATTCAACCAAGGAAACCCTGGTGGGAGTTATACTCTCTGCTGCACTACCAGTGTATACAATGGCATTCTTAGACAGCGGAAGCACAACTGTTTGGGCTGCTGTTTTTATTGCTATATTAATAGCTCTTGTCTTTAACAAACTCACCATGCTTACAGCCATCGTATCTTCATCATTTTTCTCACAGATGTTGCTATGGACTATATCGCCAACCATTGTAACCACCATCTATCAACCGGACTACATAGTTAGAATTGCGCTACTACTCCTGGCGCTGGTTACTGCCATATATGTAAATAAACTATACGTCTCTAAACTAAAGGAGAACACATATCAAATTGGCCTACATAAGCTGGTGTCAGACATATCATATGACATGGCCACTATAAACATTTCCAACAGTAGTGAAAAGATGACAAACCTACTTATGCAGATAGGTAAATTTATTTTTGCAGACAGTGGCTATCTGCTCATCTTTAACAGTACCGGAGGCATTGGCCAGACATATTCTTGGCACAAAAGTTCTCCTAACACATTGGACAGCACCATAGACCAGCTACCTCCATTCATTTTCCCAGAACTTATGGAACGCATCAACTCAAACATAATTGTTGAACTCCAGGACTCCCACAAAATCCCACATGATATCCCCCGTATACGTCAAACACTTATAGATAACGATATCCGTTCCCTCATTGCACTTCCGGTGTTGAAAGAGGGCTCCGTAGCAGGTTTACTTAGTTTTTCCTCCTCAGCACCTTTTAATAACTGGTACTTGGATACTGCCAACTCACTTGGTGTCATAAGAAACGTTGTTTCAAACGCCCTTATAAAGGTAGATAAGGACCGAGAAATAGACTTTCTAGCATACTACGACCAACTCACCAAACTTCCAAACAAGGTCCTTTTCAACGATCGCGTAAACCAAACAATAAACCTTGCCCACAGGTCCGGCAACATGCTAGCTCTTGTATTCTTAGACCTGGACTCCTTCAAATCCGTCAATGACTCTATGGGTCATGAGCTGGGGGATCGGCTCCTGGTGGAGGTAGCCTCCATGCTACAAAAGAACATCAGGAAAGCCGATGCAGTCTCACGCTTTGGTGGCGACGAGTTCATCATGATGCTCGGAAACATTACCAGTACAGCAGACGTTCACGGCATATTGAGTAAACTGGTAAGCCTCTTCAACAAACCCATTAAACTGGACAATCAAGAGTTCTACGTCACCGCAAGTTTAGGCGCCGCGCTATATCCCCACGACGGTGAAAACGTAGAAACTCTTATAAAAAATGCAGACATAGCAATGTACAGGGCCAAGGACCACGGAAAGAACCAGTACAAGCTATGCTCAGACGACATGAAAGATGAGGTTATTGAAGAAATTAAGCTGACAAACCTCCTCTGTCGCGCGGAAGAACGCGGAGAGTTTTCACTCCTCTATCAGCCCCAAGTGCACTTGGACGACAATAAAATTGTTGCACTGGAGGCACTTATACGTTGGAATCTACCCGGTGGGGATACCATTCCACCACGTAAGTTTATCCACCTAGCCGAGCGTTCAGGCTCCATCCACTCCATTGGCGAATGGGTCATACGCTCCGCATGCCGTCAAATCAAACATTGGCAGGACATGGTCTATCCAAAACTCAGAGTCTCTGTAAACGTATCAATCAACCAGCTAAGAAACTTAGACTTCCCCACCCAGATCTCCACAATCCTTGCAGAGGAGTGCCTCTCCCCACAGTACCTTGAGCTAGAAATAACAGAACACGTTGCCTCACATCATACAGAAGCCATTATAAAGACGCTTCAAGAGATCAAAAAGCTTGGTATCTCCCTATCAATAGATGACTTCGGGACAGAATACACCTCACTCGCCAAACTCAAGACTCTCCCCATAGACCGCATAAAAATGGATATGCAATTTGTGCACGCCATAGAGGGAACAGAGGACGATAAAGCCGCCGCCAAGGTTCTCATCTGCGTATCAAAAACTCTAGGATGTTTGTGGTAGAATAAAAGTATAGCGGAACGGAAGTTAAGAATTAGTGCAGCTG
>CAZIVK010000294.1:0-2703 GCA_964542515.1 uncultured Oscillospiraceae bacterium
CCCCTTTGCCCTTTGACAGAGGAGACAATACTATCAGCAGTTGTCTTGTCAAAAATCTGGGACCCCTTTTGGTTGCGCCAAATGGCGGAATATCCGTCCAAGTCTATTTGCACGGTCCAGTAGTCCCGTGGCACGAAGTTTTTTATTTCCTCCTCCCGGTCAACAAGCATTGCAAGTGTTGGGGTCTGGACACGTCCTGCGGACAACTGTGCGTTATACTTGCAAGTCAATGCCCGGGTGATATTGAGCCCCACGAGCCAGTCCGCCTCAGCACGCGCCTGCGCGCTTTTGTAGAGGTTGTCATACTCCGATGCGGGTCTGAGCTTGGAGAAGCCCTCCTTGATGGCTCGGTCGGTCTGGGATGATATCCACAGCCTCTTTGTAGGCTTTTTCCAACCCGCCTTCTGCATGATCCAGCGCGCCACAAGCTCACCTTCACGGCCCGAGTCTGTAGCTATTACAAGCTCCGATACGTCCGCCCGCCTCATCAGTGACTGAACCGCATTGAACTGCTTTGAGGTCCCCCTAATTACAACAAGCTTCATCTTACCCGGCTGCATTGGGAGATCGTCCATATTCCAAGTCTTGTATTTATTGTTATATGCCTCAGGGTCTGCCAATGTGACAAGATGCCCTAGAGCCCAGGTCACAATGTACCTGTCCCCCGATATGCTTCCGTTACCCCTCTGAGTACACCCGAGGGACCTGGCGATATCCCGGGCAACAGATGGCTTTTCCGCCAGCACAAGTGTTTTTGCCATTTAACTCATCCTTTTTATTACTACTCCGGTACGTCCCTTCCTTGTCAAGCCACCGGCCTCATGGAGTACAATCCTGCCCTGGCCTCTAAAGGAAACTACATCGCCCTCATTTACTGTGCGATCCGGCTTTAAACATTCACGGTGTTGCAGTGAGACTTTACCTGACTTGATGGCGGCAGCGGCCTTCTCCCTGCTGATAGAGTACCCGGAGGATACCACGCTATCCAATCTCAACGATGCCACCGTGTCCCGGATCAGCCTAAACTCTGCTTGCGGAACCTCCAGCTCGCCTATCTCTATTTGGCTCACATTTAGCTTAACATGCCCTGCCGATTCAAGATTCTGGAGCACAAACTGTAACATCTCCCGAAGTACAATTATATCGCAACGTCCGTCACCCACCAGTATGTCCCCTACAGTCCCCCTGTTTATACCACACCCCATAAGCGCACCCAAGAAATCCCTATGTGAAATTACAGTACCTGTAGGGTACGTTGCGCTGATATACGCCAAAGGGTCTACATCAGGTTTAAGCAGTTCCTCAGGCTCCATGTAGTCTGGCAAAATAGCCAATACTACCCTTCCAGCATCCTCATAACCCCCGCAGAAAACATGCTTAGTGTTCCCCCAACCGAGGAGCATGTTCTCCACAAGAGCTCTCTGATGTTCATTTAAGAATTTGGTATTCATGAGGATATTCTTTTTTTCTGAGGACTCAACCTTATCCAGAACTTGTGCCAATAACATCCGGTCCTCAGACGAGCTTGCATACCTCTTAATAAATTCACTCTTATCCATAGTTCAGCCCCCATTAATAACCATAACACGCCTCTCAGGTATTTTCTTTCAGTATAACATAAACCAATAACCCTGTCGATGCGCAAAAAAATTGGAGTTACAGGTGGATTAAACGGAGGAGTCGAGTCAACGGTGCGCTGGTAGTATAGGTTGATAACGTTTTTATCGCCAGCATCCAGAGTAATGGTTAGTCCGCTATCAAAGTCAGGAGTTGCGTCCTGTCTTGTAAGCTCATAGCCGTTTAGGCCTCCATCATCGGCTTTGAGATTTGGTGTTGCGGTAAAAGTCATTCCTGCAAAGCTTGAATCTGTAGCTTCTTCAGGGGTGTAGTTGTCTGGGTCCGCTTCATATCCTGTCTTGCTACCGTCAAAATCAACCTCCGTGTAGAAGTGTCTTACTGTAACGGCTGCCGGATCAAAGCGTCCACTGGATTTTTCATATACAAAGTCAATCACATTGCCTGAGGCTGCTGCAGTTATGATATACTCACCACCGGTTGTAGGTGTAATATCAGTTCCGCCGTGATTTGCGCTTGTCAGAGCAAAGCCTCCAGGGGCTGTGGCTGCCGTGAAGTGTTCACCTACATACTTTGTAGCTGCAACCATACCGTTAGTAGCGCCGTAAGTTGTAACTACTGTGGAGGTTTCAACGCCTCCTGGGTACGTGTATACTGTTTCGTGGTAAGTGTGGTTGACTATGATGTCTACCTTTGGTAGTGGGATATCCCGGTCATAGTTTAGCACCAAACTGTTTGTTATTACTGGATTTAGGTTTGTTAAATTCATTTCACCTGAAACAAGAATGATTGTAAGACTAGGATTTGTGCCCCTCGGGATGTAGGTATTCTCATTATAGTCCGGGGCAAGTTCTACAGATACCTGCATGCCTGCATAGAGGTCTGTCTCTGGATTAATGATATCTCCATCTTTGTCTCTTACAACAAACTCAGTGGAGCTGCCATCCTGTACCGGATCTTCATAACCAGCGACTCCGTCTGTAGCGGTCATTGTGCGGCTGAAATACTTATGTGTTACACCAAGTATTGTTGGGATGAGTTCGCTAGGACCCTGCCTTACATACTGTAGGGTTATGGATGTTCCGTTGTATGGAACTTCCAGACTGTCAAGCCCATCAAAGCGGGTGT
>CAZIVK010000295.1:0-2700 GCA_964542515.1 uncultured Oscillospiraceae bacterium
TCAACACCTTCATCTTCAAACATACGCGACAAATATGTGTCCAAACCATTTCTAACCCGTCTTAACACATCAGTTGCATCGCTATCTTCAAGAGCTTTAACAATAGAACTATCATCTTTATTTCTCTCCCTATCTGCAAGCGTAATATTTTCACGCAGGGTAAAGTTGTAATTTGGCATGTCCTGAAAATATACACTAAAGCACCTTCGCAAGCTGTAAAGCTCATACTCTCGGATGTCAATACCATTGATTTTTATACTGCCGCTATCAACGTCGTAATAGCGTAAAAGTAACTTTATCAGTGTCGTTTTACCCGATCCATTTACCCCTACCAATGCAACCTTCTCAGACTCTCCAATACTAAAACTGACATTTTCTAATACGTTGTTCTCAGTACCAGGATATGCAAAGTCAACATCCGTAAACTCAATTGTGCGCACGTCCTCCAAGACCCTTGTCCCCAGATTCTTCACACGGTTACTAAACTCACTGAGTGATTTGAAATTTGAAATATGCAATTTATCATCATAAATCTGTATTGCGGTGGAGGTAAGTATAAAGATACTACCTGATAGCTGTACCGCTAGTCCTGTATAGAGCATATAATCTCCAACTACAGCCAATCCACTAAGCACACGAATAGAGACATCTACAGCAATACCAATCATGACAATTTCAGGCAGACATTCAAGAACTCCCGTAATAATACTTCGCTTTCTGAGCATCTTTTTACGTTCTGTAAACAAGTTTTCCCACAGTCTTTCATACCTTTTTTTAAGGAAATCGCCTACGTTGAATAGGCGAATCTCTTGTGAAAACTGACGCGATGTTGTTAATCCTTGTAAATAGGCTTTCCGCCTCTCACCCTTTAATTGATCCAAGCTTAATTTATATAAGGATTTTGTATACTTGGCCCCAGCTATAGCCGAAGGGAACGCAGCAAGGACTACAGCAACACCATAAAGTATGTTGCTGCTTGACAGTACAAAGAATGCTCCAACAAACGAAATATATGCACTTATGTGCTCTATAACATTCCAGAGCACATTCACAAAAGAATGCGAATCCCTTGAAGCAGCCATAAGCTTGTTGTGATACGCAGGATTGTCAAAAAACTCTATATCTACGTCCAACGCCTTATCCATAATTGTCATTGATAGTTGCTTCCCAAGTATTTCACTGTGCATAGTTTGACAATACTGTGTCCCTTTTCTTATCATTGCATTGATCAGAGCAAGAAAAAGTGTACTTACGAGAAGAATTAGCAGTGTTTTCATTTTATCAGCTGGCACCCACGCCCCGGACAATAAGTCAATCAGGTACTTAGAAATAAAGGCTGATAATATGGCGCTCAACGGTGTTATAACCCTACCTATTAACCTAACAAGAGTATATAAGCGTGACGCCTTCCAAGATAGGGACATACAATATGTAGTGGTGCTGACAATAGATGAAACAAGTTCTTTTAACTTAGACAAGTTATACACCCTTTTGCATCAAGGCGCCATCCCTCATCATATACACTGTGTCAGCATAGTTTGCAACGTCCAAATCATGTGTGACAATGATAACACAGTACCCTTCTTCAGTAACCAACCTTGTTAGAATTGCCATGATGTTTTCCGTGTTTGCAACATCAAGGTTTCCGGTAGGCTCATCTGCAAGTAGGATACGTGCACCAGAAGCTAAGCTCCGCGCAATTGCAACACGCTGCTGTTCACCACCGGAGAGATGCGAAGGAAACCGCTTCATTTGTTCACGTGTTATACCCACACCCTCTAGCAGTCTTTCCGCTTGCGGCCTAGCATCCTTTGTTTTTATACCGTTGAGTTCCATAGGATAACACACATTTTCCAACGCTGTCAAAAGAGGAAATAGTTGAAACGCCTGAAAGATCATAGCAACATTTTCTCTCCGATATTTGTCCAAATCCATAGAACCAAGGTTGGTTCCGTCGTACTCAATTGAACCTTCAAAGGGCTTATCAAGCCCTGCAAGCAATGAAAGAAGCGTAGACTTCCCACTACCGCTTGGCCCAACAACAGCATACATCTTACCAGGCTCAAAGGTACAAGAAACCTCAGACACAGCGGGCGTTCCTGCATTGCGATATTTGTACGTGACATTTTCAAGCATAAGATTTGACATGATTAGCCTCCTTAAATATAAGCTTATGTTTTCCCTATTCTTTTGTCTGAAGCAAATACAGTGCGTTTTTATGCGTCACAACAACAGAACTTATGAAAGTACCTAACATGCATCCCAAAAAGTACATGATACCAAAGAAAAGAACTATCTCATAAACTGCCCATAGAGCACTACCATTATATAGCACGAGCCCCAATGCTCCTATACATATTCCAAGTACACACAAAAACATTTGCTCAAGAATTAGCATAGCTCGTGTTCTGCGCTTTGTAGTACCTAAGACACGCAGTATTGAGACTTCTTTGGATTGCTGTATGACTATCAACCCCGGTATTGCACCTCCTACAATAACTGCAACGGCAATTACTACAGGGAAGAGGATATCAAGCAGATCTATTGTTTTCACAAGATCATCTATTTTGCTTGTATCCATCACAAAGGTAATCCCTCTGGACATAATGTCCTTTGATGCCCTGCCAACAAGCTCGTTTGAATACTCACGAAACTCATCCGATAAGGAGTTGTCCGCTAAAATATATTCTGTGTGTTGGA
>CAZIVK010000296.1:0-2697 GCA_964542515.1 uncultured Oscillospiraceae bacterium
CTCAGATGGCTCTCTACATGAAGCGTAGCACTGAAATATACAGTGTTTATCTTAAGTATGTTGCCCCGGAGGACATACATGTCTACTCCATTGACGAGGTGTTTATTGATGTAACTCATTATTTAAACACCTATAAATGCACGGCGCGTGAGCTTACCATGACCATCATTCAGGATATACTGAGAACCACGGGCATCACCGCTACTGCAGGAATTGGGACAAACCTCTACCTTTGTAAAATTGCTATGGACATAGGTGCTAAGCGGATCACACCGGATAAAGACGGCGTCCGTATAGCTGAGCTAGATGAGATGTACTACCGGCGTCAGCTCTGGACTCACCGCCCTCTGACAGACTTCTGGCGTGTCGGCAGAGGTTACGCAAAAAAGCTGGAAGCCAAGGGTCTCTACACCATGGGGGATATCGCACGCTGTTCATTATATAACGAGGCACTCCTGTACAAAATGTTTGGAATCAATGCAGAACTGCTGATAGACCACGCCTGGGGCTGGGAACCATGCACTATTGCTGATATTAAGGCGTACAAACCGGGTAGCAGTAGCATTGGCTCTGGACAGGTACTTCACTACCCATACACAAGCGACAAAGCAAAACTGATAGTCCGGGAAATGACTGAGCTGTTAGTGCTGGATTTAGTGAGCAAGAGCCTCGTAACGGACCAGATGGTTCTGACGGTTGGATACGATATTGAGAATTTAAGCAATCCTGATATCAAGAAGTTATACAAGGGCCCCATAACCACAGACCACTACGGGCGGAGTATACCAAAGCATGCCCACGGAACAGCAAATCTTGACCGGCAGACATCATCCACAAAGCTCATTGTTGAGGCGGTTATGGAACTATTTGACCGCGTTGTGAATCCGGAACTATTAGTGAGAAGAATTAATCTCACTGCAAACCGAGTTGTTGCAGAAAGTGAAGCAGATAAAGCTCCGGAGTTTGAGCAGCTTGATATGTTCACGGATTTTGAAGTGGAGCAGGATAAGAAGCGCCTTGAAGATGACTCTCTTGAACGAGAAAAACGCATGCAAATCGCCATGTTAGACATCCAAGAGAAATATGGGAAGAACGCAATATTGAAGGGCATAAATCTAAAGAAGGGCGCCACAACAGTTGACCGGAACGCCCAGATTGGAGGGCATAAGGCATGAAAACACCATATGACGACATTATCAATCTGCCGCATCACGTGTCATCCTCACGTCCTCACATGTCTGCACATGATAGAGCAGCCCAGTTCTCACCATTTGCCGCACTGACCGGATATGAAGCTGCCGTCTCAGAAACTGCCAGACTGACAGACAAAAGACCCGAGTTGGACGATGGTGAAAAAGAATCCCTCAATGAGCGGTTAATAATGATTCAGGAACACGCTGATGAACAGTTTGAAGTAAGCATCACACACTTTGTTTCCGATGAAAAGAAAGCAGGCGGTTCATACGTTGAAATTATCGGTAAAGTGAATAAAATTGACACCTACAACGGACTAATAGTAATGTCTACTGGAACTAACATCCCTATTGAAGACATCATTCAGATTGAGGGAGAAATGTTTCATTCAATTGAGTAATTTTGCGAGAAACTCTTTGTGCTCATATTGACGTTTTTTGAGGTGAGCGGTTCAAAAACTAGTACCTATATCCCACTTATATTTACATTACTAAAAAGACTATCAGTCTGAGCACATTGCTTGGCTGACAGTCTTTTCTTATTTGAAATAATTGCAATTTAGTTATTGACATATGCCAGTAATGGTGTATAATAAACATAGCTGACATATGCCAGAAACTAAAGAGGAGGTGAATAACATGCCAAAAAGAGATGGAACTGGACCAATGGGTGCGGGATCAATGACTGGTAAAGGTTCTGGATTTTGCACAGATGCCAAGACAGTAAAATATGGAGCTGGTATCGGAATGGGATTAGGTCTTGGGTTTGCCTACAGACATGGTCTCGGACGCGGTTTTGGAAGAGGTTTTGGAAGAGGTTTTGGAATTAGTCCTGCCTCCTCAAAAAATGGAAAAGTGTTTCTCAAGGAACAGAAAACCTTTTTGCAAAACCAACTCGAAGTTATTGATAGGCAATTAGAGAACCTATAACGGCTATCAGAGGTAACCGGAGGACGCTCTGGTTATTCCTGATTGGATCCAACTAGAATGGAGGTGACAAATTATGGCAAGACCAATTAAATGGAGAAAAGTTTGCAGCTTACCTGAGAGCAATAGGTTTGGGCCTCTTGATTTGACTGCAGATGCAAAAAGCTATGTGACTATGACCGTTGATGAGTATGAAACCATAAGACTAATTGATTTAGAGGGATTTACACAAGAAGAGTGCGCCACCCAGATGAATGTGGCTCGTAGTACTGTTCAAGGCATTTATATTGAGGCCAGAAGAAAGTTGGCTGAATCGTTAGTTAATGGGAAGATACTGTATATCGAAGGTGGTGAATACCGGCTTTGTGATGGTCTGGGAAATGGAAATGGTTGTGGTCGTGGATGTCATAGACATAGGCACGGTCGGAACTATACAGTTGACGAGGATAGAGGTGACTGATCATATATTCGGAAAAAGTTATTGAACATTTTATGTGCCCTCAAAATGCCCATAGTATGCCGGATGCAGATGCTGAAGGAAGCTACGGTGATCCTTCCTGCGGAGATTATCTGACCG
>CAZIVK010000297.1:0-2692 GCA_964542515.1 uncultured Oscillospiraceae bacterium
AAAGACACCACTCATACGTTGCTGCTCACTGCACAGGTAATGAAGGCGCATATGCCGCACTACAAGCAGGAGTCACATGCATAGAGCACGGTGTCATGCTCACACAGCGTGAAATTGATCTGATGGCTGAAATGGACGCAACACTGGTCACCACTCTTTCGGTGTCCCTTGGCGTAGTAAATATTCCCGGTCTCCCAGATTGGATGAGAGCTAAAGCAGAAACCGCTGCTGCTTGCAACATAAAAACAATTGAGATGGCTCGGAAAGCGGGAGTGAGAATAGCCTTTGGTACAGACTACTCCAATAGCCCCAACAGCCCTTACAGCCAGCTAGGTAAAGAATTTGAAGCAATGACCCGCGCAGGTATGACCCCCATGGAAGCAATTAAAGCCGGCACATCCAATGCCGCCGTGCTAATGATGGATAACACAACAGGCTCCCTTGAGCCAGGTAAAAAAGCAGACATAGTAATAGTGGACGGCAATCCCCTGTCCAACATACACTGTCTGACAGATGCCGTCCACATAAAGCGGGTTTATGTTGATGGTAAACTAGTTAAGTCAAACTCATAAACAATAAAGTCTCCAGAGTTAATAATCATTCTTATGCGATAATGTCCATCTGGATAACTCTTAAAGGAATCTCGGGATACCAGAGACTTAACTACCTTCAAACTTTCTCCTGGGTTAATGTATTTGCTCCCTGCTACGTAATCTATTCCTACGCAATTGAACCATTGACCATTCAACAGGACATCTGTCACTGATCCTCCATACTCAAGATCAACTATGCCGTAATTCATTAATTCAAACTTAGCAATTGATTTACCATGTGTATAAACATCATCAGTATCTTCATCAATGGTAATACCAACAAAAATTATTTCAGCTTGAATATCGGAAATCACATCACCTTCACTGATTGCTTGAATCGGAATTGCTGGCAACAATGGATTTGATTGCTTGAACAGATAGTTTCCTTCACCATCAACAGCAAAGTTCTCTCCATACATTTCTTTAAAAAACTCTTCCGTTGAGGTAGTTTGATTACGTACTTCTATAACACTTATGACACCCACTACTATCAAAAGCATAATGCCAATAGCGTAGAACTTACACCTGCTCATTACGAGACTTTAAAGAGCTATCGCTTATGTATTCTATGGGAACAGAGCCTTTTAGTAAATCAGCAACATTCCCAGAAATGTAATCAGGATTATTAACCCCAACTACAACTTTGCTATACATCTGGGATACAGTGATTTTTGCTACAACACTTAATAAAATTCTTCATTATGACTCCTTTCACAAACAAGCTTCCCTACCAATTTAATAACTGGTCTAAAACATTCCGTTGCACCGAACTCATGCTGTCCCATTGGAATCATCCCTTTATATACTTTGTGCATATTTTATAACTTTCCGGTTCGAGTGTCAAATTATTTGGTGAAGTTCAGGAACAAAGTATGAAACTTTTAGGAGAGGTTGTGTAGCGAAACCCCAGTTCGGCGTAAGCAGAAATGCTGAAATAAAATACGCATTATTGCTGTAACCGCTATATATCGCCCATAAACCCTGTCATCTGTTCAGCAAACTCGTCTGTACAGGGCATGCCTCTGTCATGCGCTACGGATATTTCAAGTTGTGAACACAATGAACTGACATAATACATGAAATACTGGTCGCGCACAAGCAGTTTGCTCGGTTTTCCGTATTTGCTGATGTAATCAATGAGCATGTCGGTGACAGCATTTTCACTTCTAATGTCCTTTTCAAGTAATCCCTGTTCTAAGAGAATCCCATCTCTATGGTCAATCAATACCAGGAGACGGGGAAAGTATGGCGCTTCATCTGGTGTATCCTGAACCGGAATCGGTAAATGCAAAATATCCATCTCGACAGAAGTAGTATTTTTCGGCTTGTTTTGTAACCGATTTAACAGCAATTCATCTTCAATAATCACTTCACTCGATATTCCGGGAATCGGAAGCATCGGTTTGGCCCCATTCAACCACTCCTCGCTTTCTGGGAGATACTCACGGGCCAGTGTTTCTCCATTCTCAAATTCCACTTTGATTTTGCCGCTCGAAAGGTGCTTATATGCTATAGAGAAGTTTTGCAATGCGCTTATCATCAGCTCAGCCTGGTCTGAATTGATGAACCAAGGATAATATCCTTCCTTCATTGAACGGAAGTAAATCCAGTTGTTATTGCCACGGAACTTCAAATCTAAAGATTTAATGATTTTCCGTTCTTTTGGAGCAAGCTCGTCACGATTTCCATAGTAACACATGAGACAGTTTTGAAACACAAGTGGATTGGCCTGCAAGTCCTCTTCAGAAGACTCCATAATGCGGTAAAAACCTCTTATGGAGTGGTACCCCGGATATACTCCGATACCATAGCATTCACCGTTTCTACCCATAACCGAAATATAAATCGGCTCGTTTCTTCCGGGAAGCATGATTGTTACCAAATCGGTATCCCACATGGTATCCCATGGTGCCTGATTTTTTATCGTGACCGCAACCTCATACAACTTTCCCCACTGTTCCATAGACGGGGCAGTATCTTCCTTTTTCATTTGACTTCCTCCGTATAGATAATTTCAAAATGTACTTTTGATCACATCTCCCACTTTAAAAAAGAAGATGTCAATCAAACTTACAATTTTTTAGTAATGAGTTGGTTAT
>CAZIVK010000298.1:0-2689 GCA_964542515.1 uncultured Oscillospiraceae bacterium
TACCTCTCGTTGCTTACCGATGCGGCAAGTCGTGCCATCGTGGGATATGCACTTTACAAAACTCTTGAGACGGAGGGACCCTTGAAAGCTTTGGAGATGGCAATATCATTCTATGAGAAGTATCACATAGACATGAGCACTCTTATTCATCATTCCGACCGGGGTGTCCAGTATTGCTCAAATAAATATGTAGAGAGGCTTAAAGAGCATCAAATCAACATCAGTATGACGCAGTGTGGTGATCCTTTGCATAATGCATTGGCTGAAAGAATGAACAACACCATTAAAAACGGTTGGCTATTCGACTGTGATGATGAGAGCTTCGAGCAAGTAAGCAAGCGCATTGAAGATGCTGTATATGTATATAATCATGTGCGGCCTCATCAAGGGATAAACATGAGGACACCTATGGAAGTGCTCAGAGAAACGGTAGAATTTACAGCATAATACCCGCTCGTCGGGACGGGTGGTCCCGCCCCTTGCCGCTAGGGCGATCCCCGACCGAAGAGTTTTTGTTTGTTGGCAACATTACATTTTCCTGAAAAAGGCTTGCGTAAATAAAGGAAGATGCATAAATTTGCAAGCACCAACAAAAGACAACTAAAATAGGAATAAGAAAAAACAAAAGTAAACCTGTTTAGATATTAAAGTATATTGAGTAAACTAATCCAGTTATAACAAACGAAGTTGTCAACTAAAACGGTTCTTCTTTAATTTAGTTGAAAAAGACATGCTCCATTACCATTTTTCTTCTTAGTAATTCAATGCCTGCCCTACCATACATGATGCGCTTTACCACCTTTAGTTTGTTTACAAATCCTTCTGTTATACCGTTTGTGATATTATAGGCAATTGTATTTCTGACAGCTTTAAAATCAATCTTCACCCCTATAAGAAAGGTCTTTAGTGAAGGAACATCAGTCTTCCAATGCTGTTTCATCCATCTAATCAGAAGTCCCGGCTCATTGCTTGTGATAATTGTATAGAAGGACTTGGCTGCTTCATAGAACTGCATGAACCACTTAAATCGTGAGAGCGTTTCAATAAGTTTCTCCTCTTCTTGCTTAAGTACGTGACCATACATAGACTTATCCACTATTGAAGAGATTGTCTTAAGAGACATAAGTGCAGACCGGTCATCCCTAGGCTTTTTTCTTTTATTGGTTTTAAAACCTTTTTGCTGTTCTCTCCGATGTCCGTCTGACAAATGCCTATAGTGGTCATAGAAAGGCGTCCGACTCCCTTTGAATCCCTTCCGGCAAATATCCTGGTATATTTCCAGAAGTGTTTTCCCCTTAGCAACTTCCTCCTCCACATAACGGTCGTATAAATGGTAACTGTTTCTATACTTACTGTTGCGACGTGGCAGTTCATCCATCTGACAGTATTTGGTTGCCGTCTGCCGAGCTATGCCCAGCTTTCTTGATATCGTAGTTGGCTTAAAGCCTTTGTCTTGCAGTTCTTTCACTTCCCGGAACATTACCATCCGGGAGTCCTCGCGTGCAGGCTTGGGGAGCACAGGTAATACTGGCAGCGTTTCGTCAAGGACTTCTTCCTTCTCGTCTTTTCTCACTTCCATACGGTATTCATCATAGTGGCTGCCTATGGTCTTCATCAGCCGCTCTGAGATGTTCTTGATGAGATGGAATTTGTCTGCCACCTCGACCACAGGTCTTCCTGTTGCTGTGATGGCAGCACTGTAGTCGGTAGACCTGTCACGACTGACCATACTTACCTGTTTATGTTTCTCCATCCAATTCTTAAAACTGTCCATTTCACGATCGCCGAGCACATCTATCGGATATCTTCCATGCGGATCTATCACAATACTACCATACGTCACCCCCTTTCTCCATGCCCAGTCATCAACCCCAATCTCCCTTATGGATTCATATTCAGGAGGGCACAGACGGTGAAGGTCTCTCAGGACAGTCGAGCGGCTCAAGACAATACCACTCAAGGAAAGGAGCTTGCTTGCTGTCCCGCAAGACACAGATAAACCGTGACGTATAACAGTTATCTCACATCTGCGAGTGCGACGACGATAACGGAACAACTCATTGCCAGGCTGCTCTGCAAATGTCTTCTTTGAACAATGGGGATTCTTGCAGAAGAACTTGCGTGACTCTATAACCAACACGACTTCCTCTCCTAAAATAGAGAGATCATGAACCTTTCTTGTGTAACGACTATGAACTTGCTTGCTTTGAGAACCACAATAGGGGCAAATACCTAAAGGGGACGAGGATCTGCAATAAAGATAGAGTATGCCTTTATAAGGCTCTACATATTCCACATCCAGTTCAGAGTGCAGGTAGAGGCTGGCAATATTATGACATTCATGGAATTTTACGGATGATGAAGATACCGACTTTGAGCTTTTTGTTATAACTTTGTGAGCATTAGGATATTCTGACATTACATTTTGCTTTATGTTTGGCGATATAAAATTACAAAATGATTGCTGGATATCCTAATGTTTTTATTACATAAACTATTGATTGTCTGTTAATTAAATATAAGATAATACTCCTCGATTCATACAATAAAAATATCCATTTTCGGTTTGTCTGAAGAGTCTAAGTAGGGAAAATGAAACTTTTTTCAACTAAATTAAAGAAGAACCGTTTTAGTGGTTCTTCTTTAATTTAGTTGAAAAAGACATGCTCCATTACCATTTTTCTTCTTA
>CAZIVK010000299.1:0-2685 GCA_964542515.1 uncultured Oscillospiraceae bacterium
TCTCCAGTATCCTATGCTCAGTGAAGAAACCGTGGAAATTTCCGTGTGGCAAGTATTTGGTGCAGACTATATTGCATCAATGAATGACTCGGAATTTGTCAAGTATATTGAAGATTTGACAAACGTCCGTTTGGTCTTTAAAGAAGCATCCCCTGCGGATTCTCAGACAACCTTTAATCTTATGCTCAACTCAGGAGACTACACAGATATCGTACGTCCTGATGCTAACCAGTATCCCGGCGGACCTGACAAAGCAATCCAAGACGGCGTATTCGTGAAGCTCAATGATCTAATTGACCAGTATGCTCCAAATTATGCAGCAAAACGGACAGTTACTGCTGATGTTGCCCGCCAGACAATTACTGACCTTGGTAACATTTGGTCCATGTATACACTAAATGACCCTGCAGAATATCCTTGGAACGGTCTTGCCCTAAGAGGAGATATTCTTGAAAAGAATAACTTACCACTACCTGTAACCCTTAACGATTGGGAGACAACCCTTCAGACCTATGCTGATGAAGGCATGAAGAGCCCACTACTGTTTGATATGAGTGGTGTTTCACTAAACAGTGAGTTCCTTTCCGCATTCCAAATTGGTAAGGAATTCTACCAGAAGGATGGAGAAGTCCGTTACGGATATATCCAGCCTGAATTCAAGGAATACCTCACACTTATGAATGAGTGGTATAACAAGGGTTACATTGACAATGAGTTCATCTCCCGCGGAGTTAACTTTGCGATCTTTGGCGGAGAGCCACTTACCGCTATCCTTAATGGTGAAGCCGGTGCTGGCCTATTCCCATGGGGTTACACTGCTAATGCAAAAGTTGTTGATGGTTCAACCACAATTGAAGGATTTGATCTAACTGCAGTTTCCGCCCCAGTTATGAATGTCGGTGACACAGTTCACTTTAGATTTACTTCCAGAGAAGCAAAAGTTCCAAATGCTCTTACCACTGCATGCAAAAACCCAGAAATAGCTGTTAAGCTTATGGACTACCTCTACACAGAGGAAGGCGCACTGCTAATAAACTACGGCAAGGAAGGCGTCAGCTACACAATGGTAGATGGCCAGCCCGTCTACACAGACATTATCCTTAATAATCCAGATGGATTCAGCTTCTCATCCGTTACCTACAACTACACATGGTTTGATGGTATTGGAATGAGTGATTTCAAACGCCTATGGCAGGGTTACACCGGCACAGCTGCTGAGCCAGCTCTTGACGCATATAACGTTTGGAATGAAGCTAAAGATGACTATATGATTCCTACTACTACTAAAACAGCTGAAGAGGGAGATGAGTTTGCAACAACATATGGTGATATCCAGACATTTGCTATTGAGAACATTCCAAAATTCATTAACGGATCACGTCCTCTGAGTGAGTTTGATGCATTCGTGAACCAAATTAAGTCCATGGACATCGACCGCTGCATAGAGATTGAACAGGGCGCTCTCACCAGATACATCGAGCGTGGTTAACTCCGGAATAGTTTACCTGTAAATGTAATATTGTGTGTAGCCCCTGAATTCTCAGGGGCTACACACTTAACAAAAGGAGAAAGAAAAATGGATTTACCTAAGAATATTAACGGTAAAGTATACACCTCTTGGAAGTATGACGAGGGCACACACTTTATCACATTCATGGATGGCTCACAGTATATATACTTGCTTGAAGGTAATGAATATGCACTGCTGATTGATACCGGTTATGGTGAAGGAGGTCTGCGCGAATACGTTGAGACGCTTACATCAAAACCAGTACTTGTTACACTCACTCACGGTCATCTGGATCATAGTGGCGGAATAGCAGAGTGGGAAAAGGTATATATGCACAAGGACGCAGAAATGGATTTTCCTGCCTTTAGAAATGAAAGCCTTCCACACCTGAACCATGAAAAAGTCCTTGTTGGAGATGGTTATGTGTTTGACCTTGGCGGACGTAAGGTAGAGGTCATAGAAATAAGCTCCCATTCTAACAGTAGTCTTGCATTCCTGGACGCATCGTACAACAGCCTATATAGTGGTGACGAGCTGGAGAGCATGCAGGTCATAATGTTTAATCTGAACGGTGTTGAGGGCTATGACTACCCAGCACATATCCGCAAGCATAAGGAGAACATGCTTAAGCTAAAGGCCCGCTCAAATGAATTTGACTACATCTGCCCTGCACATAATGGAGCACCAATTGCTAAAAGCTATATAGATGACTTCATCGCCCTTGATGAAAAGATTCTTGAAGGAAAAGCAATTATTGACGAAAAGCTTAACCACGTACATTTTGAGACCAATCCAATGGGGGAAGGTATCTGCCGCGTTCGTTGGAACAAGGCCTCTTTCTTCAGTGCTCGTGCTGACGTAGAAAAACTAATCTAGGGAACTTGCTTTAAATCAGGGAATCGGAGTTATCCGGTTCCTTTTTTACATTATTGCCCCGCGGAAACAAAGGGTATATAATGGAAGTAATAAAAAGGAGGTTAGACAGTTGGAATTACAAGATAAATTAAAGAATTTCCTAAACAGTGAAGGAAAACTAACTGTTTATCCGGCAAAAAGGAATATGAAATTATTAGCGTTAGCGTACTATGCCTCAAAGTTTGAAAGCGGCAAGGAGTATTCTGAAAAGGAAGTCAACTCTATAATAAATGATTGTAGTGCGTTTATTGATCCGGCAA
>CAZIVK010000300.1:0-2673 GCA_964542515.1 uncultured Oscillospiraceae bacterium
ATGCTAGGTGGTGGGGGAGGACGGCGGTTAGTCACCGCCTCCTACCCGATTACTTATTAGGTTTTATCTGGCAAGGTAACGATCTAGTGCGTCTTGAGTGATTTCAATGGCACGTTCAATGCCCATGGATTTAATTTGCTCAACAAAATCATCGTATGCAGATATATATTGGTCTCCTATAATTACCTTTACGGTGACCTCGGTTAAGAGGGTGTTGATATCCTGAATGATTGAGTTATATTCATTTCCTTCTTCTGCTGTCATGGTAACGAATGATGAGATTCTATAGGAGTCTTTGTCTTTACCCCATTCAGCTCCGGCATCGTTATAGGAAACAATATTCCCATGGTCTGCTTTCAGAAGAGCGCGTCCCTGATAAATATATCTATAGAAGGCTGAAACAATAGGACCATTGCACTGTCTACAGGCGCTGAATGGCTGTCCATAGTATTCTTCCATTGCGGCGCTATCGAGAGTAGGCTCAAGATTGCTATCGTAGAAGAAGGTATGTCCTTCAACTCCGTAACTAAGTGCAAGTGCAGCGTCTTCACTGTAGAGATAATCAAACCATTTTGATACAAGATCCGTGTCTTTACAATCAACGGTAATAATTGTACCACTACCCATATTTGTCTGAATTAATCCTAGGTTATTGGGATCGCCCTTATTCTCTACAGGGTTTTTCACACCAATGCAGTTGTACATCTCATCTGCAGCTTGTCCCATAAGCTCGTCAAAAGTACCTACAATAGTGAATCCCCACATATAGCCAACTTTTCCTGAGAAGTAGTACGCAGGTGCATCGGAAAATGGATTTCTAGTTGTAAAGTCGCGGTCAATTAGACCTTCACTGTACCAGGAACTCATGGTCTCCAAGTATTGGCGATAGCCGGGCTGCATAGGACCATAATACACGGTTCCATCAATTTGAAGCATATCTTGAATAACATTGTATCCTGTTGACATGTTGAAGGTCATACTGTCTCCGCTGTTTCCAAGGGACATAGGAGATTCTACACCGATATCATCTTTGAAAGACACAAGAACATCATGAAGTTCATCATATGTTTCCGGAATTTCCTTGCCAACCTGATCCAACCAGTCCTTCCTGATGCACATACCAGCCCAAGGGGCCTCTGACTCATTCTGGATGCATGCTAGAGAGGCGATATAACCGGAGTCTGTTTTTGCATTACGAACACGCATAGGGTCAGAAATAAGTGCCTTGTAATTGGGCATATTCGCATTTATTATGTCATCCAGCTTCAATGCAATCCCAAGATCAACGGCGTTTTCCAAACCTGGTGAGTAATACTGAGTGAAGTTAATTATTGCATCTGGGTATGAACTGCTTGCAATTAGCAACTGGAACTGCTCGTTTTCACTACCTATAGCAGGCAACAACCAATTGACGTGCACGTTTGTTTTCTTCTCAATCTCCTTGTAACCTAAGCAATCATTGTACGAGGTGATAACCGACCCGTAGTTTGTTGAGAAGGGAGACCAAATGTCAAGCGTGACAAGCTCCTCAGAAAGCAAAGTGGAGGGCTCATTTTCAGTATCCTGCCCGGTTTGATCGCCTCCTTCAGCTGTGGATGGCTGAGGAGTAGACGCGTTTGCGGGATTGGAGCTAGGTTCGTTTGTCTGCTCGACATCTCCTGTGCAACCGGAAAACAGGGAGAACAGGATCAATGCCGCCAGCAGAAGTGAACTTAATCTTTTTTTCATTGTAATCCTCCTGTCATATTTGGAATTATCCATATAGTACCTCACAACTACTATAAGAAGCAACAACACATCTGTTGGATTCTTGCATTTGTGTTGGGACATATATAGTAAAGACTGCCATGGACAATTTCTTGACACAAGAATTTTGATAGGATATACTGAAATCAAATGTATAAGGGGACCAGGAAAGTGATTTATTTTTTTAGGTCAACTAAGGAGTATCTAATAAGAATTATGGAAAAAAAACACCCCTGTCCTTTGTTTTTCCTTATGTCGTTTTTCTGGTCATGATCTTGATTATAGGAGTTGTTACAAGGGACATTTCGGTAAATGCCACTCTTAGGCAGCTCGAGGAAATATATACGTTTTCGTTGGAACAGCTACAAACCAGAATAGATTATAACTTGACAGTGGTTGCAAACTCAGTATCCGGGTATACATATAACAAACGGATAGCGGTATTAGTTAACGGGAGTGACGAATTAACTCCGGCGGAGATATATTTAAACACTGAGCTCCAAAACGACCTGATAAATTTGATGCAAACCTCAAGTGCAATTATGCGCGTTGATATTTACTTTTCCGATAGAGAATATCTTTTAGGCACATCTGCAACGTACCGTAAAGATGATACAGATTATTGGGCTCAGATGTTCTATGGAATGGAGTTCGTAGAATTTCAAACTCGTTACCTGAAGGGATACCACGGTGGAGAGTTTTACCTGGAAGGAACCAACACACAAAAGCCATATCTGCTTTATGTAAAAACTGTTGTCATTAATCATTTGACTAAAGAATCTACTTACATGATTGTAAAAATAGATACTACGGATATAGTCTCTGCCTTTCTAAAATATGAGCAATCGGTTGGTGCACCAGTTTATCTATCGTTTAATAACAATCAAAACTATGTTCTTTCAGCGGAACTAAAACCTATCCCATCCA
>CAZIVK010000301.1:0-2667 GCA_964542515.1 uncultured Oscillospiraceae bacterium
GTTCTCCACATCGCAGATAAAAACTGGCCAGAGTACATCCGCACTTTAGCAACATCCGTAGCCAAGGAAATATCGGACCTGGACTCCCTCAAGGAGGCACTCGCCATCGCCGTCTCCCGGTTTAAACTGGCAGGCTGTCTGGCATCAGACCACGGCTTTGAGTTCTTCAGATACAACAGCGGGGACGCTCATAATGAAAAAGCCGCCAAAGCTGCTTTCCGCAAGGCATTTTTCAAAGACACACTTGTAGAAGCGGACATTGAATGCTTTGAGAGTTACCTTTTGCTCTATCTGGGTGAGCTCTATACCGTATCTGACATACGTATGCAGCTGCATATGGGCGCAGCCCGTAACTTTAACACCAGTGTCTTCAAAGCCTTAGGCCCGGACTGTGGAATAGACAGTGTCGGCGTACCCACTGACCCCTTCAAACTGGGTAGCTTTTTGGATGATCTAAACAGCGCAGACCATCTCCCCAAAACCATTCTATACTGTCTCAACCCAGCAGATAACCCGGTTCTCACCAGCCTTGCAGTCAGCTTTTGCAACGGTGATTTCCCTGGAAAGGTCCAGACCGGCAGCGCTTGGTGGTTTAACGACACCCTGGATGGAATCCGGACTCAGTTAAATGAAGCAGCCCAGGCGGGACTTCTCGGCGTATCAGTCGGCATGCTCACAGACTCCCGCAGTGTCTCATCCTTTGTCCGCCATGAATATTACCGCCGCATACTCTGTGACTTTATTGGCAACATCGTTGAAAACGGTGAATACCCGGCAGACCTAAATATACTGGGCCCAATGGTTCAGGACATCTGCTTTAATAACGCAAATAGATTCTTTAGTAAAGGAGCACAATAAAATGACACTACCTTTTGATATCAACCTATCCGGTAAGACCGCTGTTGTAACCGGTGCAGGCGGAGTACTTTGCAGTATGTTTGCCAAGGCTCTCTCCTCATGCGGAGCCAAAGTTGCTCTGCTTGACCTCAACTATGATGCAGCACAAAAATATGCTGATGAAATTAACGCTGCTGGCGGCACCTCAAAAGCTTACAAGGCCAATGTCCTTGAAAAGGAGACCATGGACCAGGTTGCCCAGCAGGTCATAGCCGACTTCGGTACCTGTGATATACTTCTAAACGGTGCAGGTGGAAACAATGCCCGCGCAACCACAGACAAGGAATACTACGAACCCGGTGACCTTGATTCGGACACAAAGAGCTTTTTTGAACTGGACAAGGGCGGTGTGGAGTTTGTATTCAACTTAAACTTCCTCGGAACGCTCATCCCCACACAGAGCTTTGGAAAGTATATGCTCGGCGGCGGCGGAAGCGTAATTAATATCTCATCTATGAACGCATATACCCCCCTCACAAAAATTCCCGCCTACTCCGGAGCTAAAGCAGCTATATCCAACTTCACACAGTGGCTTGCAGTTCACTTCTCCAAAGTTGGCATCCGTGTCAACGCCATTGCTCCCGGCTTCTTCTCCACAGCACAAAACGCTGCGCTTCTGTTTAATCCGGATGGCACCCCAACAGCACGTACAGGTAAAATACTTGCCGCCACCCCAATGGGACGCTTTGGCGAGAGTGAAGAGCTTATCGGAACCCTTCTGTACCTCGTATCAAATGAGGCATCAGGCTTCGTAACCGGAATTGTGGTACCTGTAGACGGTGGCTTCTCAGCTTACTCGGGCGTTTAACTCGGTGTCCTATGAGTAAGTTTATCATATCCGGCTTTGCCGACGAAATATCCACCTCAATAGACGAGCAGATAGCTGCTTTTACAAAAATGGGAATCTCTAACATTGTTTTACGGTTTGTTGACGGAGAAAATATTGCTGACATCTCCTTGGATAAGGCGAAAGAAGTAAAAAGGAAGCTGGATGCAAACGGAATTGCAGTTTCTTCACTAGGATCACCAATAGGTAAAGTAAATGTTGACAGCGCCTTTGCAGATGAGATGCTCCGCCTCATTCATGTGCTTGAGCTCGCAAAGGTCTTTAATACACAGTTTATAAGGATGTTCAGCTTTTATCCACCTGAGGGCTCAAACTTTGATGACTACACGGATAAAGTTATAGACAGACTGGGCGCTATGTCAGCAGTGGCAAGTTCCTACGGCGTCACTCTCATTCATGAAAATGAAAAGGATATCTACGGAGACACCGCTGAGCGCTGCTTTAAAATACTAAGTGCACTTGATAAGTACGGTCTAAAAGCCGCATTTGATATGGCAAACTTTGTTCAGTGCGACATCTCCCCACTTGAAGCCTTTAAGATGCTACAACCCCACATCGGCTACATGCATGTAAAGGACGCACTTTTCTCAGATCACTCTATAGTGGTACCCGGAGAAGGTGACGGACAGATACGTGAAATATTGGCACTTCTTGCCTCGGACGGACAAAACAGAAATATCTTCGTTTCACTCGAACCCCATCTAGGAAACTTTGCTGGACTTGCAACCCTTGAAAAGGACGCGGCCCCGCACATCACCTCAAAACCGGCCGGAGGTGCACCGGCATTCTCAACAGCACATGAGGCGCTGACCAATATTATAAAGAGCCTCTAGTTAATAGGTGAACCATTATTTTATAGAATAGATTAGATTAGGAGGAATTTTCAATGAAACAAGTAAGAATGGGTATAGTTGGACTCGGCG
>CAZIVK010000302.1:0-2661 GCA_964542515.1 uncultured Oscillospiraceae bacterium
AACACATCTACCAAACCTTAATAATGTACAGGTCCTCATTTAACATGTAGGATATTTTGATTGGTGGATTGTACCCCGCTGCTGCGCCGCGAAGCTCGTCAAATACGCTGAAGACACCGTCTTCAGAAAAGAGTGTTGACACGGCATCAGTGTATGCAACCTCATTAGTAAACCGGAAAGAAAATTCGGATTCACCGCGTAAAAGCGCCTCCTCCATGACCACAACAATGGACTCACGGGTATAGCTGTCCAAAAGGGCGCCAGTCTGTGAGTAATAGTTCAAATCAGTGGAGCCGCAGTAAGCCACCGGCCAGTTTTCATCAATCCGGTGAGTTTTTAAGATATCTTGAGTTGTAATACAGAAGTAGTCGTAGGAGATATAGTCAGACGGGAACGTACCCGGGTTAAAAACAGGATCCCCCCACGTTGGGTCAACGTAATAAAAGTTTCCGTCTAGTTTAACTAGATTCCAGGCGTGTGAATCTCGCCCAATTATGTCTCCTACAACATAGCTACAAAAAATGTCCAGCTCATTTAGTAGGTACTGCATTGACTTTGCATATCCGGCACACACCCCAACCCCATCCACCATAGTGCTGTATAGGGACTGATCGTCTTGGACGTCTAGGCTGTAGTCGGTGGTAATTATGATGTGGTCATAGACTGCCTTAACTTTTTCGTAGTCAGACCATGTGGGGTCAATTTCTGATAGTATAACATCCGCTGCCGCCTCCAACTGTAGTTGGGCAAGTTTGCGCTGCTGTATTTCCATGGTGTATTCAAAATTCACTGAGTAGTAAGTTGTATTGTCTCTTAACTTTGTTGTTTGTAGCACGTAGCTGTTTGGTATCCAAAAGTATTCGGGGTAATCCGCCAGTACATAAGATAGGATCATTCCCACATCATCCGGAGAGATGTCACCCAGTTCAAGTGAGTCCTCATGGTTTTCAAAGAGCTCTACAAGGTTTCTGTAGAATGATGCCTCTGCTTTACCTAAGAACTGGTAGGTAAAGCGGTCTGAGAATTTTTCTTCATCTATGGCGGAAGGGGTGACCGTTTGGAGCTCGGTGGGTTCATGGTTGTTATATGAATTGTTGGTCAAAAGATAAATGACGGCAACAAGTAGAATGACAATTACTATGCTAAAGAACCTTTTCAATAGATCGGCCTCCTTCTGAAATATATGTACTATAAGACCACAGATTCAGCTATTTTTCACCTGGTTTACAATAAGATAAATTAAAGAGAAGTTGTTTAGGCAGCTTCTCTTTTTAACAATTTCTCTTAACTTTTCATCTGTTATGGAACTTGTGACGCTTTTATTGTAAGTGGAACCAGTTATACTGAGCAGGACCTTGATGAAGACGTGAGTTTTGTTATAAGTACAGCTCGCAATGAATACACGGTCACCTTCTTGATGGACGACGGCGTAACAAAGTATCATGAAGGCAATGTATACCATGGGGATCGCTTTACCGCTCCCGCCAACCCCTCTAAGGCTGAGGATGCAGGATACTCCTACGTCTTTGAAAAATGGATACCCCTTGGAGACTTCTCACTAGAGATGCTTGATAGCGTCCCCCATGACCTTGTATTTAAAGCTCAGTTTAGTGCTGTTGCCCATAACTACAGTGTAAAAAGCATACACGTGGATAATACTGGCGCAATAGACCTAAGCTCGCACAACACAAGCAAAACCTATGCCGTACAGGTGGAGGAGTATGACGTCCCTCAAGCGCTTACATCGCCAGAACTGCCAGCAGATTACAAGCTAATCAGTTCAGAAGTTGAAGGATCTGCAGGTAAAGATAGTACTATTACCTATACCTTCACATACGCCCCTAAGGACAGCGTAAGCATCATGGTAAATTACTACCTATATTATGAGGCTGGCAATGAAACTGATATAGTAATCCTTCCGCAAGCAACCCGTACCGGTAAAGAGGGAGAAGCCTACAACATAAGCGATTTAATCTACAAACCTACAACAGGCAGTGACAACCAATACACCTATGTATCCGACAACACAATTATTGAAGGCTCTACTGAAGGAGTTTATACAGGAAATCTGGGTACAACAGACAAGGTTGTCAACGTATATTACTCACTTAACAGCTATGAATTCAAGGTGATGTATTACAGAGACAGTATCTCGGAGGACAACAGGTTGGATTCCCCTGGAGAAACTATTGTAGAGGAAGCACCTTATGGTTTTGTTCTTACTAAAGAGTATGTAGCGCAGCTGTTGGAAAACGAGGATTGGGTAAATGCTCTGCGCCCCTCGGGCTATAATGCAGGTACACCATCCTACCCCACAATCAGTGCAGATCTCGAGAAAAATGTAATTTGTGTTCTATACACTAAAACAAGCACACCTCCACCTGTATACAGTTACTACAACATTACCATCAACTACCTTGAAGAGCTCACAAATGAAGTGCTTGACACAAAATATGTAAACTCGTCCATGCTAGATGGCTCCTCCTACAACGTCACGGACCTTGCAAACAAGGAGATTGATGGATATATCCTCACAACAATAGATGGGTCTGTCACAGGAAACCTACGCGGGAATGTAGTCATAAATGTCTACTACAGCGAATCCATCGATATAGAGGATGAGGATGTCCCACTCGTAGAGAATCCAGAGCAACCAGAGCA
>CAZIVK010000303.1:0-2636 GCA_964542515.1 uncultured Oscillospiraceae bacterium
ATCCCCCTCACCCGCAAGTTCAAAAGCTTTGTCCACAGCGTGTGAAATAGAGGGTTCAACATACACCTCACTGCAGTATTTTGATGCTATTTTAGCGGTCTCATCAGCTTCTAAGGCGCGGCCGCTGTCCGGAGTTGTGCCTATAAAAATTGCACTCCTTTTTGCAACCTCAGGTATGCAGAACTCATAGTTCTTGTCCGCAAGTATACCAAAGACTGTTATGAGATGCTTGTCCGAATATAACCTATCTATGGACAAGGCAAGAGCTGTAACCGCACCGGGGTTGTGCGCGGCGTCAATGATGCACAGGGGGCTGTCAGATATCTTTTCAAGGCGTCCAACCCACTTAGTTGAAGCCAGTCCCTCCGCTATGATGGTGTCCGTAATATTAAATCCACGTTCTTTTAAAGCCAGGCAGGCCTCTATGACACTGACTGCATTATATATTTGGTGAAGACCTACCAGAGGTATTGTGGCTTCAATCCCTTTGTACTTAATGGTAGATCCGTTTGTATCCTCCATGAGGATCTCAATGTCCTTTTTGTAGGGAGTTATAAGGTTTGCACCGCGCTCTGAAGTTATAGATGCAATTGTTTCATAGGCCTCAGCCTCCTGGTCTATGTAACAGATAACATCCGATCCAGGTTTGATAATACCACACTTCTCCCATGCAATTTCCTCCAGGGTGTTGCCGAGATAGTGGGTGTGATCAAAGGAAATAGACATTATCATAGCCACCTCTGGAGGGTCAATGACATTTGTGGCGTCAAGCCTTCCGCCCATTCCCACCTCAAGTGATACAAAGTCACAGCCCTTTTCAGCCCAATAGTAGAATGCCATAGCTGTGAGGAGCTCAAACTCTGTTGGGTGTGGCATACCTTTGCGGACTATGTTTATAATGTGATTTTTTGTCTTTTCTGTCAGGGCGGCAAGTTCGTCGTCAGTGATAGGGATTCCATCCACCTGCATCCTCTCATTGAACCTTTCAAGATAGGGGGACACAAATGTTCCGGTTCTGTACCCGGCTCTCTGCAATACCGACGCAACCATAGCGGTGGAGCTCCCCTTGCCATTAGTCCCTGCAATATGGACGTAGCGCATTTTTTTGTGGGGGTTTCCCATTTCAGCCAAAAGGTTTTCTACACGCAACAGCCCCGGTTTAGTTGAGAACTTCTTGGTGCTGTGTATATAGTTCAGTGCTTCTTCGTAATTCACGGTTCTTTTTCCTTTCTATTTCAGAAGTGAGATGTTCTCTGTCAGTCCATCAATAATGGTTTTGAGAGCATCTGAGCGTTTCTTCTCATTTTCAACTACTTCAGCTGGTGCCTTTGAAAGGAAGCCGGGGTTTGAGAGCTTCTTATCCAGTTTGTCTAGTTCTATTTTTGCCTTTGTGAGTTCACGGGTCAGTCTCTCTATTTCCTTAGCGATGTCCACGAGTTCGGACATAGGGATGTATATCTGTACTGTTTCAGTTGTTGCGATGGTGTAACCGGTCAGATCTGTTGGCGGCGTGCTAATAAACTCAGTTTCACTGGCATAAGCCAATTTCATAAAGTTATCATTCATGGCGGTGAATATATCTGCCTTTTCTGTAAGGAGCATGACCTTTGCCCTCTTGGATGGCGGGACATTCATTTCTGCGCGTCTGTTACGGACAGCACGTATGGCCTCCATTACAGCTTCAACATCAGCTTCCACCTTAGCAAAGTCTAACGCACTGTCATACTGCGGCCAATCCGAGACAATAAGTGCAGATTTCCTGGCTGGAAGAGCATTCCAGATTTCCTCGGTAATAAATGGCATGAATGGGTGTAGCAGCTGTAGGGTGCCGCCCAGCACATATACCAGTACATTTTCTGCGTCCTGCTTACCTTTTCCACCTGCGTAAAGCCGTGACTTGGTCATTTCAATATACCAGTCGCAGAATGTATCCCAAACGAAATCATAGAGCTTTTGTGCAGCCAGACCAATTTCGTACTTCTCCATGTTGGCGGTCACATCTTCAACCAGGGCGTTAAATTTTGAGAGAATCCATTTGTCCTCTGCGTTCAAGACAGCGGGGAGTACAGCTTCATCAATATCTAAATTCATGAGAACAAACCGGGATGCGTTCCACAGTTTATTTGCAAAGTTTCTCATGGATTCAATTTTTTCATCTGCAAAACGCATGTCATTTCCAGGACTATTACCTATCAACAGGGTCATGCGCAGTGCGTCTGCACCGTACTGTTCAATAATTTCAAGTGGATCTATTCCGTTACCAAGTGACTTGGACATTTTGCGGCCTTTTGAATCACGGACCAATCCATGGATAAGCACCGTGTGGAAGGGCCTCTGTTGCATCTGCTCAACACTGGAAAAAATCATACGGGATACCCAGAAACCAATAATATCATAACCCGTCACCAGGACATCCGTTGGGAAAAAGTACTCCAAGTCAGCAGTCTTATCAGGCCAACCAAGTGTAGAGAAGGGCCACAGAGCTGAGCTGAACCATGTGTCCAGTACATCCTCATCCTGGAGCATTTCAGTGGATCCACATTTGGGACAGGTGTCAACAGTACCTCTTGACACAATAGTTTCACCGCAGTGGCTGCAGTAATATGCAGGAATTCTATGTCCCCACCACAGTTGGC
>CAZIVK010000304.1:0-2630 GCA_964542515.1 uncultured Oscillospiraceae bacterium
AGTCTGTAGCGGACTTACACCGCCGAGTAATTGCCCATGCCGGGCGCACAATTAACTGAAACTGGTTTGCAATAGTTTCAGAAAATATTTTCTCCTTTTGCAGAAACTATTGCCCTATGTTCTTATGAAATGTTGATAACTATATACATAATTAAATCCGTGGATTTTGCTAGCAGCAAAATCCACGGATTATTAATCGGTATACTATTTGACGTCAATGTGTACTAGCTGTTCCCCAATGTCTGGGCTGGATATACTGATAACACAAGCTCCAACTTCTTGCTTTGACTGTATTGTCAAAAGTGCTTTACCGTTGAATAAACGTTTTTCACTATTTTTGAATCCGCTGGAGTCTTTTGGATCTCCACTGTCGAAAGCCAGTATTCTGCCAGCTCCTTTAACAGCTACTTGAATAATGTTGTTTGCATATGGGACAAAGTTATTATCTTTGTCTAAAGCGCTTATTTCAATCTGTGATATATCCAAACCATCCGCTTTCATCACTGGCTCTTTATACACTGATACACTAAGCTTAACTGGCTCACCTACTGTTTTCCTTGTGCAGCGGTAGACCTCTTCACCACCGTTATAGCCTACAACTTCCAATACACCAGGCTCGTAAGGCACATCCCAACTGAGATGCAGGTCATCAGTGGAGTAGTTTTTTATCTTTTGCATTCCGAACTGAGTAATTTCCTTGCCATATGCCGGGAACTGATATGACTTGACTCCATATGATTTGCCGTTAAGGAACAACTCTGCCTCTTCACATGAGGTATAGGCCAGTACTGGAATTATACGGCCATGGTCAATATCAAGCGTCCAGTGTGGCAGTACATACACAAAGGGCTCATCACTCTTCCAAATAGATTTATAGAACCAGTAGTTATCCTTTTCAAATCCGCATGTGTCTAAAACACCGACTGAGGCCACTACCTTTGGCCAGTAACACTCACCCAAATGGTCTATAGCTGTCCACATAAAGTCTCCAGCCACAAAATCACGGGTCATGTAATACTTGATTTGCCTTTCAGCTGTAACCTGGTTGAGCCAATATGGAGCGGACTTACCAAGCATAGCCAGTGGTATTTCCCCTTTTTTCAGAGACGGTACATCGAATGTATACTCACCTCTTACGCCACCTCTGACACCACCGCTTTCAGCTCCAATTAGGATCCTATTTGGGTGGGAAATTTTATCTGCATCGTAAAACGTTGCGGAGCGTTCTCTCCAACGGTCTGGGTAGTTATACCCTACTACATCTAGCGCATCCAAAAATCTGTCATAAGTACCGATAGGCTCTGCGGCTATAAAATCACATCCAACTGTCACAGGGCGAGTCCCGTCAAGGCTGTGACATATTTCCACAAGTTCCTCAGCAATTATATGCCCATCAAGTTTTATCTGTTCCACCACCTCGTTTCCTACGCTCCAAATTACAATAGAGGGATGGTTACGGTCACGCCGTATAAACACTTCAGTGTCCTCAAGATAATGTTCAAAGAATCGTTCACCGTAGCCACGACTTATTTTATCTGGATGCATGAACGCCTTTGTGTCCTTTACAACTGCCCATTCATCAAACACCTCATCCATTACCAAAAAACCCATTTCATCGCAAAGATCAAGAAGCGCAGGATCAGGTGGATTGTGAGCCATCCTAAGTGCATTCATCCCCATGTCTTTCAGCTTTTCAAGTCTTCTTTCCCATACTTTAATGGGAACAGCGGCACCCACACCACCTCCATCATGGTGAATACATCCACCAAGCAGCTTTGTTGCTTTACCGTTTAGTACGAAGCCTTTATCAGCTGTCCACTCTATTTCTCTGATTCCTAAGCGGATTTCTTTACTATCTATGACAACTCCTTCGCTATATATAGACACTTTAATGGTATAGAGATAAGGGTCCTCTACAGACCACACACGGGGTAGAGACACTCCTATTGTATGACTTATCTGGCAGCTGCCTTCAAGTAAAATACCTTTTCCCAGTCCATATACATTCACCTGCTTGCCATCATCCGTGTACATAACTGCTCTTACATTTAATGAACTTGCTTCCCCAGGGCCTTTAATATCGGTCAATACTTCAATTACTGCAGCCTCTTCTGAAACAGATATAGTTTTTGCGAAAATTCCATACTCCGCTATATGTATTGGATGTAGTATTTCAAGCCAAACATCACGGGTTATACCAGATCCCGAATACCAACGCGAGTTTGGTTGGGAACTATTGTCCACACGGACACACAGGAGATTTTCACCATCAAAATTGATATGTTCAGCAATATCAACGGTAAACGGGGTATACCCATAATAATGCGAGCCCACCTGCGTGCCATTTATATAGACTGTGCAATCCATATATACTCCGTCAAAACGTAAATTAAAGACCTTACCTATATCCGCAGAATCTATATATAAAGACCTTCTGTACCATCCAATACCTGTTTTAACATACCCTCCAGCACCGCCGCTTTCGGCATCTTTGTCAAACGGATAGTCCATTGACCAGTCGTGTGGTACCTGAATAGAGCAAAAAGATCCCCCTCCGCAGAGAGCCTCCTCTGGAGTCATATCCCCCAACAAGAATTCCCAGGAGTGGCAAAGCTTTATTTCTTTTCTAG
>CAZIVK010000305.1:0-2630 GCA_964542515.1 uncultured Oscillospiraceae bacterium
CTCTCGTTATCGGGCTTGTAGGTAACTTTATAGCTCTTACGTTTATAGACGTATTTAATTGATGTGCCATAGGGGCTAAGAACTGCAGACATTTTACTTGGGGACGTAAAGCCTTCATAATTAATAACGTCTGGAGTTACCTTTTGCCCTGAATTACCTCTTAGGTTTTCCTCATAAACCAACTTATTGACTAGACCAGTTTTAATCTTTATTCCGAAAATAGTTAAATATTTATATTCATCAATTGCTTCATGCCTATGCTCTACAGTATAATTTATCTCTCCCCCTGTCCACTTAGCATATAGTTTCTGTTTGGAAGTAATATCAACAACAGTATCTGATGTTATTAGTGTTCCGGTGCCATTATCATTTTTCTCGCTTGTATACCAGCCTACAAAATCATATCCTGAGCGTGTAGGTGTTGGTAACTTTCCATATGTGCTACCATATGTTACGGTAATGCTAAATGGATCAAAGATCATCCCGTTAGAATCAAAGGAAACTTGATACTTGTTTGGTTTCCATAGCGCTGTATACTGTAAATTACTAGTTGCTGGCATTGTGGCTGCAATAGGCGTATCCCATTTGTTAAGGGTATGTGCTGCCTTTGTGATAACAGGTGGTATAATAGCGGCACCATACTTGAAGGATAGTACAATGTTGCTACTGCCATTATCTGGGGCAAAGGTCACATTGTAGCTGTTACGAGTATATCTGTACTCAACAACAGTGCTGCCATCCGGTGCAATTTTTACTGTCTGTTTGGCAGGAGCAGTATAGCCTACATAGTCCTTTGTTTCCGGTGATACATTGGAATCTGTGGCTCCGGTTAAGTATATAGTTCCACCCAGTGCGTATTTGCTACTATTGTCCAAGCTCTGCAAATAATGCTCAACTTTGTACCGTGTTCTGGCGTTTGGAGTCCATTTAGCGTACAACTTAGTATGATTCCACCCCATTGTAAAGAATTCGAATTTGTCGCCATTTTCAGTGAACCATCCAGCAAAGTTGTAACCCTGTTTTGTTGGTTCATTTGGTTCGTCAATAACTTCACCATACTTCTTTGTGATGCTCTGAACAGCAGTGCCTCCGGTGCTATCAAAAGATATTGTATAACCGCTTTTATCAAGTGTATCCCATATTAGCTTATATGTACGAGAAATTGGAACTGACGAGAATGCAAGGGCTCCATACCTCCATGTCACCGTCATGTCAGTTTTAAGGTATTTTATGTCCGATGGAATATTGGCAGTTATTTTGCCATCCTCGAAAGTAAACCGTCGATCTGAAAAACTAATAATATATTCCTCAATTGCATATGTCTTTGTGGAGTTTTCTCCCTCTCTAAGGTCTAAATAAATCATGCTAAATGTGCTATCTGGGATGGAGTACGTCATATCATTGCTGTTAAAATGGATATCTGCGGTATCTTCGTAAGCAAAATCATAGACATAGTATCTGGTTCCAGCTGAGAGTATAGGCCATTGCTTGCCAACCAAATCTTTGCTAGCTTTTAACTTGCCTTTGTACAACTGTGCAACCAGAGCCATATCAAAATATGAACCGAGCTCATAATAGAGTGCTCCTGATTTAGTCGCATTATTCTTATTCTTATGTAGTTTTTCATAGAAGAAGAAGCCATATGCGTTCATGTAGATACCTGACTCAGCTTCAAGCCCAAAACTGTTATATTCTGTATCAACAACACCTATCATTAATTCAGGTTTGATTCCTGCACGCAGGCCAATCCTTCCCATGACATAGAATTGGAACGAGTATTCCTTCTTCATGAGGTCAACCGTGCTTGCGCCTGAGTCTTCATCTACTATGTAGACCCAGAAACTATACCTTTTTGCCTCCTTTGACTCATAATTACAGCCTATAGCAACGTTTATATCGCCAGAAACAACAAAGCTCACTACAAAATCTATCTTTATAACTCCGTAAAGCAAGGTGAAAGAACTTTTGGCAATCTCTTTGCTGAATATTTCAATGAAATCACTCTCATTCCCCATCATATCGGAGTACAGTTCGTAAAGGTTTTGGACTCCTGCAGTAATCTCTTCTTTTTTCTTGCTTTTTAACAGATCCCTAATTTTGCCAACAACATCTATTGAGTTAGTGTCACCCTCTGTGTATATCAAAGCGCTAAAGCTAACCGCTGTGAAGCTATAGATATCTATATCGGCCCTTGTGTAGTAATCAGTTGGAATGACTTTCCATGCCCAAGAAATACTGGCGTCAGTTGCGATGGAGAGCTTTATTTCTTCAATAAAGCTTCCGGTTAACTTAACATTTATGGCACTATCATCATCTGTTTTTATTTCAACTGTTACAGATAGTGATACAACGCACCTAAGTCCAGAGTCCAGATTTTTAGGCCTCATGTTTATTGAAGCACTCACCTTAGGGTTTTTTAGTTTCACTTTGTCATTACCTGGCATAAGGCCAAAAGCCCTTGCGCTAACATGGGAGCCATCGTCCATGCTAATTTTAAGAGAGTCCATGCCTCCGTACTTATCAGCAAGCTGTTGAAAATCATCTGATATTAAGGCCAGGGAGGTTAAATGGGTTGCCGCCTTATCTATAAAGCCGCTGGCCATAACTTGCTCTTCTATCTTTGATTGGTA
>CAZIVK010000306.1:0-2616 GCA_964542515.1 uncultured Oscillospiraceae bacterium
TACTCCCGCTCAGACAGTTATTAAGATAGTAAATGAAGAGCTAACTGCTCTTATGGGCGGCACAGTGGAAAAACTGAAGTTTGCCTCCAAACCACCTACTGTCATCATGCTCGTGGGACTGCAGGGGGCCGGTAAAACCACCAACGGCGCAAAACTTGCAGCCTACATTAAAAAACATAATAGCCGCAGGCCCCTACTTGTAGCCTGTGACGTCTACCGTCCCGCTGCCATAAAGCAGCTGGAGGTGGTTGGTTCCCAACTTGGCATTCCTGTGTTTGAGCAGGGTCAGGGGGACCCGGTTGAAATAGCTAAAGCCGCCATTCGCCACGCTTCAGACCACGGAAATGACACCGTTCTGATTGACACTGCAGGCCGCCTGCACATAGATGAAACCCTTATGACTGAGCTAAAAAACATACGCGCAGCCGTAAACCCTACAGAAATCCTACTTGTAGTTGATGCCATGACAGGCCAGGATGCCGTAAATGCGGCCCAGGCTTTTAACGAAGCCCTGGATATTGCCGGCGTCATAATGACAAAGCTTGATGGTGATGCGCGCGGCGGTGCTGCTCTTTCTGTAAAGGCTGTTACGGGTAAGCCCATCAAGTTTGTGGGTGTAGGTGAAAAGCTGGATCAAATTGAACCATTTTACCCGGACAGAATGGCATCAAGAATCCTGGGAATGGGTGACGTACTCACCCTCATTGAAAAAGCCCAACAGGGCATTGATGAAAAGAAGGCAGAGGAACTTGAGCGCAAGCTCCGCCAAAACAAGTTTACGCTAAATGACTTCTACGAGCAGATGGGGCAGCTAAAAAACATGGGCTCCATGCAGGACATCATGGGGATGATACCTGGAATGAACGCAGGAGCTCTGAAGGGCGCCACAATAGATGAAAAGGCTCTCCCGAGAATTGAAGCCATTATCCTGTCCATGACCCCTGATGAGCGTGAGGACCCATCAATCCTCAACTCCAGCCGTAAACGCAGAGTTGCACGGGGTAGCGGAACCCGCGTTGAGGACGTCAACCGGCTCCTGAAACAGTTTGACATGATGCAGCAGATGGTAAAGCAGATGTCCTCACCTAAAATGATGAAGAGAGCCAAAAAGGGCAAGGGCGGAATGTTTCCCTTTATGTAATCCCCGGCACTTATTACAAGAACACTGAATATAAGGACCAAAACGGTCATGCATATTCGTTCTACTTTTTAATTATGGTTCAGGAGGTGAATCAAGATGGTAAAAATCAGACTAAGACGTATGGGTGCAAAAAAAGCACCGTTCTACCGTGTAGTTGTTGCGGACAGCCGTTCCCCACGTGACGGAAGGTTTATAGAGGAGATCGGAACATACAATCCCCTCACAGACCCAGCTGAAATAAAAATTGACGCTGAGCGCGCTAAGCAGTGGATCAAGAACGGAGCACAGCCTACAGACACAGTGAGAATGCTGCTCAAAAAGGCTGAGGTCCTCTAATCAGGACTTTAGCACCTATGGAGGTTTATAATGAAGAACTTGTTACTCTACATTGCTCAAAATCTGGTGGACAACCCAGACGCCGTCACGGTGACAGAAGTTGAGCGCGGGGATGAGCTCGTACTTGAGCTTCGCGTTGCACCTGAGGATATGGGAAAGGTCATAGGCCGCAAGGGCCGCACCTCCAAGGAAATTCGCACGCTCATAAAAGCAGTTGCTATGAAAGAGCGCCGCAGGGCGATCGTAGAAATCGTTGATTAAATCTACTCATCTATAAACAGGCGCGGCTTTGCCGCGCCTGTAAAGCAATAGGAGTGAAATATTGGAAACACATAAAGATATACACAGAGGCCGGGTTTGGAACAGATACTTTATATTGCTGCTACTAAGTTCAACTTTTATTTCAGTTGCTCTGCAGCTTACATCAGCGGCATATCCCCTTTACATTGACTTTCTAGGTGCCTCGGCGAGTTTTACAGGCGTGACAATGATGGCAGGTACCATAGCGGCTATTGTTACAAGGTTTGTTGTAGGGCGCCTTGCTGACACTAAAGGCCGTAGAAACCTCATGTTTATAGGTACATTTATATTTGGAGCTGCTACTTTATTGCTCCGTTTTATTCCAAGTTTATGGGCTGTTGTATTATTCCGCATGTTACAGTTTGTAGGCTTTTCCGCCATAACAAATACATCATCGTCCGCTGTTGCTGATGTAATTCCTGCAGAACGTATGGGTGAAGGTATTGGATACTACGGCCTGGGAAATACTCTAGCTACGGCCTTAGGTCCATCCCTTGCATTAGCCATAATAGCCGGTGACAGCTTTGGCAATGTCTTTTCAGCGTCCTTCTTAGCTATCATATTTGCAGGGGCAATGCTTGTTTTCTGTTCCTATGAAAAGTACATGAAGGTCGGAGAACCCATCCATAAACAGAAGGCAAAAACAGATACAAAGGGAATTTGGAATTACCTTGAACCTGCTGCTATTCCCCCTGCAGTTGTACAGCTTGTTATTAACGTAGGTATGAGCGTATTTATAAGCTTTCTGCTCCTTTACGCCAATAAAAGTGGCATAAAAAATGCAGGTCTCTTCTTTACGGTTGCCGCAGGGTCTATGCTGATATCAAGACTTGCAGTTG
>CAZIVK010000307.1:0-2607 GCA_964542515.1 uncultured Oscillospiraceae bacterium
CAGATCATGTCTTTCCATAATACAATGTTCCTTTCATGTCAACTTTATAGTGTTTTATAGGTAATTAATATACAATCCCTGCCGTACAACTCAGCCGTACGAGAGTCTGGCTGCCCTGTGCCTATAGATAGTTTGTAGATTCCACTACCCTGTATGCGCTCGCCATCATTGTTTACAACTAACATACTCTTTGCTGGAACAACAATAGAAACTGTCTTTGTCTCACCCGCTTTTAAAGAAACCCTACTGAATGCACAAAGACTGTGATTTGGTACAGCATCGGGAGACACACTATCCTTAATATAGCATTGCAATACCTCATCAATATTATATTTCCCAACATTCTTGATCTGAACGTCTATTTCAACGTCATCACCAAACCTACCTTTTGATGGGGCGCTTACTAAACCGAGCTCAACCTCTGAGTAGGTCAATCCATAACCAAAAGGATATAGGCTCTTACCGGACATATACCTGTAGGTACGCCCTTTCATAGAATAGTCGGTAAACTCAGGCAACTCATCAGCACCGGAATAGAATGTAACTGGGAGCTTTCCACTTGGAGAAAATGTGCCAAAGATAAGATCAGCTGCTGCCTTTCCACCATGGCTTCCCGGATACCAAGCGTTTAGTATGGCTGAACAGTGCTCATCAGCCCAATCTGCAGCCAGCGCGCTGCCTGCACCCAGCACCAGAATAGTAGGCTTACCTGTCCTTACAACAGCCTCTAGTAACTTCTGCTGATTACCAGGGAGCTGTAGGTTAGCTTTATCTCCCCCCGCCTGGAAATTCCCTGTATCCCCCTCTTCTCCTTCTATAGTGCAGTCCATCCCCAGACACATAATTACAACATCAGAGTGCCGTGCCACAGATACTGCTTCAGCCAACCGGTCATCCTTATTAGCAAGTGGTTCAACTCTGTCATTGAACAGGTGACACCCCTCAGAGTACAACACCCTAACTCCTGCCTGGTCAGCGTATTCTTGGACTCCTTCTAAAATGGTTGTGTACCGCGATGCAGTGCCAAAGTAGTTGCCCTTTAACATCATCCGGCTGTCTGCATTTGGACCTACAACTGCAATTGTTTTAAGTTTGCTTATGTCTAGTGGCAAAATGCCATTGTTCTTCAGTAGAACCATTGACTTTTGGGAGGCTTTTAATGACACCGCATTATGCTCAGGGCTATCAACCACATCATATGTAATATTGTTGTATTCACAGTCTTCATCAAACATACCTAGGCGTATTCTTGTCCTAAAGAGACGTTGAGCAGCCCTATCTATATGTTCTTCCGCAATCAGACCTTCCTCTAGCGCACGTAATAAAAACACAAAAGAACTTCCACAGTTGACGTCGCACCCATTTTTAATAGCAAGTGCTACCGATTCCTCCGGGCTATTAGTTACCTTATGAGTTGTATGGAAATCTTTAATGGCCCAACAGTCAGAAACAACGTGCCCGTCAAACCCCCAAGTGTCACGGAGCAAATCATTAAGTAAAGTCTTACTACCACAGCATGGTTCACCGTTTGTGCGGTTATAGGCACCCATCACCGCCTCTACTTTTGCTTCCTTAACACAGGCTTCAAACGCAGGCAGGTATGTCTCATACATATCTTTTTTAGATGCTATTGCATCAAACTCATGACGCACACCTTCAGGACCACTGTGAACCGCAAAATGCTTGGCACAGGCTGCTGTTTTAAGCTGTTCATGCTCACCCTCTTGAAGGCCTCGCACAAAAGCAACTCCGAGCCGCGTCGTGAGGTAAGGATCCTCACCATAGGTTTCATGACCCCTTCCCCACCTGGGATCTCTGAAAATATTAATGTTGGGTGACCAGAGAGTAATCCCCTTATATATATCTCTATCACCAGACCGCATATTTTCATTGTATTTTGCCCGGGCTTCCGTTGCTATAATGGATGCTATTTCATGCAACAGTTCCTCATCAAACATTGCAGCTAAACCAATGGCTTGGGGAAACATTGTAGCTGTTCCTGAACGTGCAACACCGTGCAATCCCTCATTCCACCAGTTATATGCAGGAATACCCAGCCTATCCACAGCAGGAGCGTTATACTTCAACTGCGATATCTTTTCATCAAGGGTCATCCGCGATACAAGGTCTGCAGCACGCTCATCAGGATTCAGATTCTTATCTAAGTATTTGGACATATACGCCTTCTCCTATCTTCTAAAACTATAATATGGTAAATTAAGCGAATACTACTCAGTGGATGAGTTATATCCGCTCAACTATATCTATCATTTACAAGGAACTACCTCCATTATAATAATCTAAAGATGCTCTTTGTGCTTGGGCACAATTAATTATAGAATGTAAAGGTTATGCAAACAATGATGTTTCCGCAGATATAATTGATATATCTTAATATTATATATGACTAAACGTTAATTTAGAGTTTGCAAAGCTTTGCCTCGGTATTCTCCCGGAGTGCACCCAGCTATCTGCTTAAATTGACGACAAAAGTGCTCCACATTATTATAGCCACAGAGGTCAGCGACACCAGCCAGGGAATGGTTTGCATGGACAAGAAATTCCTTTGCCATCCGTATGCGTGCGTTTATTACTTCTTGCATGCAA
>CAZIVK010000308.1:0-2606 GCA_964542515.1 uncultured Oscillospiraceae bacterium
GGAACATGAAACAAGCAACCAAGGAAGAGGCCCGGACTTTACTCCTTCATTTGGGTCGGCAGCCAACATAAGGGACACTTCCAATGACAACATGTCTATGTTTAAAAAGCGCATTGATGAAGGCATCACCTTGCCTGCACTGTATGTAGCATGTGGTGAAGAGGACATTGCTTTCCCTCAGGTTTCCCAGGCGGTAGAGCGCATGCGTGATATGGGCGTACAGTTTGAGTACATACAGGACCATGGCGAGCACAACTGGGAGTACTGGGACAGGCATATCCAAGAAGTAATCAAGTGGCTACCAATTAGGGAGGTGAAGTAACATGGCAAAAATAGAACTAAACGTAAATTCTAGAAGCGTCGGCGGAAACGTTACAGTCCAAGCTGTCATCCCCTCTATGAACTTTGGAGACATGATGAAACGCACCCCTGACCATGTTCTTTACGGCTCACGCTTCCCGGTACTTTGGCTCCTGCATGGGACTTCCGGCGACCATAGCGACTGGCTCCGCTACACCTGCGTTGAACGCTGGGCTGAAGAAAATAAGATAGCTGTCATAACACCCGCTGTTAAGAACTCCGCGTATACAGACATGGCATACGGCCCAAAGTTCTTTACATTTGTCACCGAAGAACTTCCCAAAATATGTCAGCATCTATTTCCCATATCTGATAGGCGTGAGGACAACATTGTGTCCGGACTCTCCATGGGTGGCTATGGTGCTTTTAAGTTGGCACTTAGGTGTCCCGACAAGTACGGAATGGTGGCGGAGTTTTCCGGAGGCCTTGACCGCGTATCCATGTGTGAAGCTGCCGCTGAATCCCCCTCGTCAGGAGGAATGCACAACGCGGATTCATTACGTGCAACCTTTGGCAATGACCTGACTAAAGTCCGGGAAAGTGAAAACGACGTCTTCCACCTCATTGAAAAGCTTGCATCATCTGACAGCCCCAAGCCAAAAGTCTACATGGCTTGCGGTACTGAAGACCACGGATTTTCTACGAACGTCTCAGCCAGAGACCTCATGATAAAGAACGGTTACGACGTCACCTGGGAACAGGGTCCCGGAGGTCATACTTGGGAGTTCTGGAACGAATACCTGGAGCGTGCCTTCAAATGGATTGTTTCCAATAGGACATAAAAGTATAAGACACTCTACAACTTTCAATGTAGAGTGTCTTTTTTTATTATGCTTCCGCCCCATTCAACTACCGTAAAACCCTTGCGCTCAAATGGTAGAAGCTCCTGCTCCTGTATTTCAATCCAATAATTCAACGGTTTGGCAACCATGTAGACTCTTAAAACACTCTCTGGCTCAGGATCTATGGTAAGCTTGGCATTGTCGGTGTAACACTTGTTCTGGAATGTTATGAGATTGTATTCATTCTCCATCAGCTGAGGAGCCCAGTAGACAATAAATTCATTATATTCTGCCGGCTCAAGCCCAATAAACGCGAGTTTCTCCCGGAGAAAATCCACAGTGTCCTCACCGCTTACAACAAACCCCTTGCTTAAATCAAACTGAATATCAGATAGCCCTTCCCAGAATAGATAAGAATAGGTATTACCATTTTCATCCACAATAGTCCCATCCGGATACGCCACTACATTCCAACCGCCTCCATATTCGGGATATGTAAATGTAAGCTCACCAATAAAATCAAGATTGACATTGACCTCAGTTTTCTCCAATGGATACAAATATATAACTGGCTTTCCTACCAATATTTTGGACATATCAAGCACATTTACGTAGTAGGGACACAGTTCGTTGCGTCCGTATATCGTATTTACCGCAACAGTACATCCCATAATTACGGCAAGCAGTACAGCCAGAATATTTTTTCTTCCGCGTGTTACCGCAAGTAACGCAAGCGCGCCATATACAGATATACCAAGTATTAGTGCTCCTGTAAATAGTGAATCCTCTAAACCTAGCCTCAGATAATTCAGCCTTTCTGCTGTGATGAAATTAAGTGTTAGAAGCATATACAATACCAGTGGGTACGCCTTGGTTTTAGATGTTAATGGATATGCAAGCAGCAATGACACCGCTGCAAAGAGTAGCGCCGCACCGGCTGCATATATGCCTCCAAGCATTAGAACTACAGCACCGCAAATAAGCATTAAAGCAATAGCTATTTTTGATACTGTAGACCCCGTACCAGCTTGTATTACACTACCTATTAGCGGCTCATCTTTACGAAACAGCCTTTTAAGTATAAAGTAAATCGGAATATTGATGATAACCTGCATAAGCACGCGCATATTATCTACAGCTGTAGCTAATCCAAGCTCTGATGTCATAAGGGCTTTTCTGTAGGAAAATGTACTTAAGGTGTCTGCCGTTTCAAGAACCAGAGGGCTATAGAGCTTTACAACTAGCTCATAATCGTAAATAAGCATAAGTCCAAAGCGTACTAAGATATATCCCAGCGCAACTTTCAACAGCTGCTTTAACCGGACCTTTTCATTCATCCCATAAACCAAAACTCCATAAGCAACTGGAAAAATCATATTTTTAATTGCCTCAGCCGCTGAATAGAAATAAACGAATAGACGAGGTATGGATAGTAGATTCTGAACAGGCATTATCTTATTCAGA
>CAZIVK010000309.1:0-2599 GCA_964542515.1 uncultured Oscillospiraceae bacterium
AGGATGTGTGGTAGTGGCTTTTTCAGGTTTGAACGCTCCGAGGAGGTTTGTCTTAATTAGGACCTTTTTTCCGGCAACACCCAAGGACTCTATCCCACCGAGACCTTCCAATGCCCTGTTAACAGCATTATCTACGGTGGTAGAGTCATAGGTGCGGCACTCTGAGAAAAAAACTCTATTGTCCATTGACGTACCCTATTGAATCCAAAAATCTTTTTATCCTCTTTAGCGCCTCCGCTATGTCCTGCATTGATGTGGCATAACAGCAGCGCACAAAACCTTCTCCGCTCTCTCCAAAGGCAGAGCCGGGTATTACTGCAACTCGTTCTTCCACGAGGAGCTTTGAGGAGAACTCATCCGAGGTCAAACCGGTAGATTTTATGCAGGGAAACACATAAAAAGCTCCTTCAGCATCAAAACAGTCGAGCCCTAGGTCTCTAAAGCCATTTATTATGAATCTTCTGCGCTGATTGTAGTCCGTTTTCATCTTGAGGATGTCTTCGTCTCCGTTGCGGAGCGCCTCTATTGCAGCGTATTGACTTGTAGTTGGTGCACACATAATGGCGTACTGATGTATCTTTGTCATCTCACTTATGATGGGGGCGGGTGCACAGGCATAGCCCATCCTCCACCCTGTCATAGAGTAAGCTTTAGAAAAACCGTTGACCAATATGGTGCGCTCCTGCATACCATCAATATTAGCTATAGATGTGTGTTTAAACCCATATGTCAGCTCGGCGTAGATCTCATCACTTATTACAATCATGTTGTTTTCTATCAAAATAGGGGCCAGTGCCTCCAAATGTTCACGTTCCATTATCGCTCCCGTCGGGTTGTTGGGATAGGAAATTATCAGTGCCTTTGTCTTAGGCGTGATGGCTGCTTTGAGCTCATCAGCTGTAAGTCTAAATTTATTTTCAGCCTTTGTGGGTGTGACAACCGGAACACCTCCGGTCAGTTTTACTATAGGTGCATAACACACAAATGATGGCTCGGGAATAATGACCTCATCCCCTGGGTTCAAAAGCGCACGCAGTCCCAGATCAATGGCTTCACTGCCACCAACTGTAACCAAAGTCTCACTTTTCCAGTCATAGTCAAGGTCAAAGCGTCTTTTAAGATATATACCGATCTCACGGCGAAGTTCCGATAGGCCGGAGTTTGCGGTATACTTTGTAAACCCCTTTTCCAAGGAGTAGATACCAGAGTCACGTACATGCCAAGGTGTAGGATAATCCGGTTCTCCAACCCCCAGTGATATTGCATCATCCATATTCTCAAGGAGATCAAAAAACTTTCTGATCCCGGATTTAGGAATCTGCAAGACAGTCTGGGATAGGATTTTGTCATATGATATACTCATTTAGGTGATAGTCCTCCAAAAACTACAGAAGATATGCCTTCTCCTGTTTTTCTTCCTCTATGCTGAACATGACGCCATGGTCTTTGTACCTCTTTAGTATAAAATGAGTTGCTGTACCACTGACACCCTCTATAGGTGCAAGTTTTTGTGCAACAAAAAGAGCAACTTCTTTCATACTTCTGCCCGCAATGGTCACACTAAAGTCATATCCACCCGACATGAGATAGAGGCTCTCGACCTCCTCAAACTGGTAAATTCTTTCAGCTACCCGCTCAAATCCCAAACCGCGCTGTGGTGTGACCTTCACCTCTATAAGCGCAGTAACTATCTCCTCATCAGTCCGTTCCCAGTCAATCATTGCTTTGTATCCTAATACAATATGTTTACTTTCGAGTTCCTTTATCCTGGCAGTAACTTCAGACTCTTCAACGCCTAGCATTACGGCTAGCTGTTCGTTGGTATATCTACAGTCCTTTTCCAATAGATTGAGAAGGTTTTTCATAGTATGGCCCCCTAACAAAAAATAGTGCCGATGTATTGCATAGTAGATTATTTAGGATTATACTACATATAATTTTTACGTGCAAGTTAATCCTTTACAAATTGCATATTGATAAATCATATTTGTGTATCTTACCTAGCGTCGGCCACCTTAAATTGTGCATAATTGTTATAGTTTCAACTGGATTAATAAAAATTTATCTGCTACAATATCAATGGTTCTTACTTAAGTGCGGAGGTTTATATATGGCTAAAATTTATATAGTTGATAAAATCCTTGAGACTGATCATGAAGCCAAGGCAATTACGGAGCAAGCCGAAAACGGCCTTAAAAACCTGGATTCTGATCTAAAAAGAGAGTATGCTGCGCTCAGAAAATCATACTTCAACAGAGCAGACAGAAGAATAAAAAATGTTGTTGAAACCGAAACAAAATTTGCGGAGGAAACCATAAAAGATCTGGACGCGGAACTTGCACGTGAAATCCAACATGCTAAGGACCTCTTTGCGGAACAAGCTGCGGATTGGGTCGACACAATTTATAGTTATGTGATAAGGGACTCTGAGGCATGATAAGTCAACTTATGAAATATGGCGGAGTCTCTGCTAAAGTGCGCTCAATGTACGGAAAACGTCTAAAAAGAGCTGACTTTGACAACATGATAAGGATGACCTCCATATCAGATATCGCTCTCTACCTCAAAGATCTGCCCGGATGGCAAGAAACTTTACGGG
>CAZIVK010000310.1:0-2594 GCA_964542515.1 uncultured Oscillospiraceae bacterium
ATTTAGATCACCCTTCCTTAAGATACTATACCAATCTCTTGTACAAATAATATGACATTGTTTTGATTGCGTCAATCTTTTTTATCTATTACTACAAACATAAATATGATAATCAGAATTTTTAAAAAAGTTGTTGACAAATGATTTTGGGGATGTTATGCTAATAAACAATTATAAACCAAATGCGTTGAGCGGGACGAGTAAATGCGGTTTAGCCTTACAGAGAGTTGCCGGGTGGTGCAAGGCAATAGGCGGACGTTTTGAAAATCACTCGTGAGCAGTATGCCGAACATATGTCAGAATAATCCAAATACGTTGAACGGGTTTAGTAGTTACCCAAGGACACACAGAGAACCGCCGGTTGGTGCAAGGCGGCTGTCCAAAGGAATGAATCTCCCCCGGGAGTAGTTGGCTGAAGGCTTAATAAGTTAGTAGGTCATACCGGATACCCACCGTTACAGGGGTCGCACATTGAAACGCTTACGCGGGAGATGTGTATGAGTGGTCGTAATCTATCCTTTTATAGGTGGATTTTCGGCAACAAGAGTGGTACCACAGAGGTCACAGCCTTTGTCTCTTGATTGAGACAAGGGCTTTATTTATATCTATTTTGAGGAGGCTGTTATGAAACTGAAAGGCGCAGAAATACTGATTGAAACCCTGATAGAACAAGGGGTTGACACTATTTTTGGATATCCCGGTGGGGCTGTTTTAAACATCTATGACGCCCTTTATGACAGGACAACCAGGATCAAGCACTATATCACTGCTCATGAGCAGGGTGCAGCACACGCTGCTGACGGATATGCACGTGCAACCGGTAAAACCGGAGTGGTTCTTGCTACTTCAGGTCCCGGTGCTACTAACCTGGTCACAGGAATTGCAAACGCCTATATGGACTCGGTGCCTATGGTTGCAATAACCGGTAATGTCAGTAAGGAGCTTATAGGGCGTGACAGTTTCCAGGAGGTCTTCATCACCGGCATCACAATGCCCATCACAAAGCATAATTTCCTTGTGAGAGATGTCTCACAACTCTCAGACATAGTGAGAGACGCCTTCAGGATAGCAAACGAGGGTAGACCGGGCCCGGTACTCATTGATATTCCAAAGGACATTACAGCGGCTGAGTACAACTACGAGCCCTCCCCCAATCCCCCGCTCAAGAAGTTCCCCTTCTCAGAAGCATGTCTAAAGCGCGTTGCGGCAATGCTTGCTGAGAGCAAAAAGCCAATGATCTACTTTGGCGGTGGGGTTATATCCTCAGGTGCATCTGTACAGCTCCGTGAGATTTCCGAAAAGGCAGATATCCCAATGTGTCACTCAATGATGGGTACAGGGGGTGTGGCGGCAAGCCATCCGCTAAACCTGGGAATGGTGGGCATGCATGGAAAGGTTGCTGCATCCAAGGCGGTAAACGAGTGTGACCTGCTGATAGCCATAGGCGCCAGGTTCTCGGACAGAGTTGCCACAAAGACCGGGCGGTTTGCACCAAATGCCAAATGTGTACACATCGATATAGACCCGGCGGAGATAGGCAAAAACGTCAGCGTTGAGTTTGACATCATAGGCGATGTTGCAGAGGTTCTAAACGCGCTCTACAAGGAGATTACCTACACCAAGCGCGAGAGTTGGGTAAACACCGTAATGGGATGGAAAGCTGAGTTTGACGGCACACCATCGAATGGTGATAACACTGTGAGGCCATGGGCGGTTATTGACGCGGTAAACAAGAGAATTTCCGGAAGGGAAATAATTGTTACAGACGTGGGACAGCACCAGATGTGGACGGCGCAGCACTACAAATTCAGGGATCCCCGCTCCTTTATAACCTCCGGTGGCCTTGGAACAATGGGCTTTGGACTGGGCGCAGCTATTGGGGCAAGTGTTGCCCGCCCTGATAAACGAGTGGTACTCATTACGGGTGATGGTGGTTTCCACATGAACTTAAACGAGCTCTGTACCCTTGTTACGTACAACATTCCAGTAACTGTTCTTATTATGAACAACAGCGTACTAGGAATGGTAAGACAGTGGCAGGCACTGTTTTATGATAGCAGGTACTCCAGTACCACATTGGACCGTCAAACGGACTATGTCAAGCTGGCAGAGGCCTTTGGTGCTACAGGGTACAGAATATCACACCCATCTGAAATCGACTCAGTTCTGGACAGCGCTCTGACCTGCGGCGGACCCTGCGTTATAGACTGCAGAATAGACAGGGATGAAAAGGTTCTCCCCATGATACCATCGGGTAGAACAGTTGAAGACATCATTATAGAGTAGGAGGAGAAAAATGAACGAGCAATTTGTACTATCCGTACTAGTAGACAACCACGCCGGTGTACTTTCAAGAGTTTCAGGGCTCTACAGCCGCAGAGGCTACAATATCGACTCCCTTACCGTCAGCACTACAGATGTCCCCGGTATCTCCCGAATTACCGTTGTGGTAAATGGAGACGAATACACCTTAGAGCAGATCACAAAACAGCTCATGAAGCTGGAGGAGGTAAAAAAGGTTGAACGTCTTAAACCTGAGGGATCACTGTTTAGAGAGCTCCTCCTTCTCAAGGTCAAAGCACCTGTAGAGAACC
>CAZIVK010000311.1:0-2567 GCA_964542515.1 uncultured Oscillospiraceae bacterium
GTTTTGTAGGCCTATGACGAGACGTACATCGTCACGTTTTCGAGAATCCAGGATGCATGTATAAGGGGTACAATGACAAAAATATGGACTCAATCCTTGCTGACCTCAAGGACTTGGCAGTCAATGAGGACTGGGACTACGTTGGTGAAAACGACAACTATATACTTAGAAACTACCTTCAGTACACCTTCGTAAAACTTTGGAATGAGAATAAAATTTCTTACAGTGCAGATGAATCCTATGCCGCGTTCAACACCGGATTGGTTAACAGAGTTTTTGAATACATCTACGCCGTATTTGAGCGCATCAAGGACGCCGCACCAAACGGTTGGCAGTGGAAGATTGCTGGCTTTTGTGCCGCGGGCACCGGAACCAGAGGGCTGGGAAAAACACTTGTAAGGAATTTCAACCCACTACCTGTAGCTGCTAAGTATTTTGATAAAAGTGGAAACATGATCTATGATATAGACTTTGATACGCCCCTAGAAAACCAGATTCCACAATTTGATTATGAACACATCATATTTCAGCGCTGTGAACGTCTCGGGGTAACTTTCTTCAAAAACCAGGCCTATGATTACCCCGAACTCCTTGACCTTCTGGACACCATACTGAACACCACATCGCATGATGATCAGAAGGCCCTATGGCGTGAAGTTGGGAAGTTCATTGAGGAGGAGGATGAGCTCCTGGATCGCTATAAAGATCGACTACATGACGCTCTTAAAAAGGCAATCAAACGTGTAGCATGGAACTACAGAACTGCTATTCCTTATTACTCACCTGCCTCAAATAAAAACTGCCTACTGCTCCCCCTCTACCTCACCAGTAGAGACACCCCCGACGTAGCAATGGTAATAGAACAACTTGCAATAGGCACATACTATGGCCATACCATCATCACCCTAGACATGGCCTATAGCAATGCACGCCTTGTGTGTAAACCAGATAATGACTGGCTCTCACCATCTTCAATTCAGTCCGAACGCACTGATGACGAGGAGTAGAACAACTTACAGTTCATCTATTGACAAGCTGATTCAAATCAATTATAAATAGAGTGGATTTAAAATCCACAAAAACATAAATGCAGGAGGCCCCATATGAAATTTAATGGTTATCATCACATAGGACTTATTACAGAGGATGTAGATAGGAGTCTTAAATTCTATACTGAAGGTCTCGGTGGAGTAGTAGATTTTAGTTTCCCCATGGGTGACACCGGCAAAACCATATATCTCGTTGACTTGGGCGGAAACGCCGTTGTTGAGATCATACCCCGTGGGAATGGTGAGCCTGAATCAAACGCAAAGTGGGCGCATATTGCCCTTGCTACAGACAATGCACGTGAAGCTTATGACCTTGCAGTAAAGGCAGGCGCAACTACTCAGAGTGAACCTCGTGATATGTTCCTTGGCACTATGGAAGTGTGTAACGCATTTGTAGTTGGTCCTGACGGAGAAGTCATTGAGTTCTTCCAGGTGAAGTAATTAGTTTATTACTTTTTTAGGATCAGCCTGAAGGTTGAGCCTTCACCGGGGGCGGTTTTTACTGAAATGCGGCCACCGTGTGAGGAGGCAATTAACCGAGCAATTGATAGGCCAAGGCCGTGCCCTGACTTACCAGAGCTTCTAGCTGTGTCTGCGCGGTAGAACCTGTCAAAGGCTCTCCTGGCCTCATCCCGGGTCATGCCCGGGCCTGTGTCTGATATAGAAATTCTTGCTTCTGCACCCATATCCTCGCAGCTGATGGTGATTTCACCTCCTGCGGGGGTATATTTTTTTGCATTATCTATGAAGATTCTCAGAGCCTGCTTTACAGCGCTTCTATCTGCGTTGACAACGGATTTTTGCACCACACCGAGGTTGATAGTGTGCTCTGAGTCTATAAGTTGCGTGTCTCTTATAAGTTCATGGCAAAGTTCTGACAGGTCAAAAAGCTCAAGCTCAAGCTTGAATGTCTTTTTGTCGTGGCGTGCAAGGAAGAGGAGCTGATCCACTAAGTCCTTCATTGACCCGGCCTCTCCGGTTATAGCAGATATGGCCTCTGAGGATACGGCGGGGTCTGTGGTGCCCCAACGCTCGAGTAGGCGGGCGTAGCCTTGGATAACAGCAATAGGCGTTCTCAGCTCGTGGGAAGCGTCCGAGACAAAGGCCTTTTGGCTCTCATATGCGGACTCAATTCTGTCCAGCATCTCATTGATAACGGAGGCAAGGTCACGCAGTTCATTTTTTGTGCCCAGTACGTTTATACGCATGTCCATATTGCTAGCTGAGAGGTTTCTGGCGGATTCTGTCATTTCATTTATGGGTTTCAGAAGGCTGCCCGCAAGCTTCTTTCTCTTGATAAAGATTGAAATAATCCGGAGAATGTCTATAACTATGAGTGTAATAACAAGCATGTAGTACTGACTGATATATTGGGAAGTGTTAAGAGTAAACCAGAATGTGGTACTGTTGTCCGTTGTGTATTTTGCGCGGATAAAAAGAACCCCATCTATAACCTTAAAGGCTCTGAAGTCTGAACTAGGTGGTTCTGTATATACCATGTTCCCGTTCATGTCCTTT
>CAZIVK010000312.1:0-2542 GCA_964542515.1 uncultured Oscillospiraceae bacterium
AACTCAAACTTATAGCATATAAGTTTGAGTTTTGAAAACACTATAACAAGGAGGTGTTTTAATTGACATTTACTTTAAGCACTAAGGAAAGACTTCTACTGGAGGACCAAAAGAGCCATGAACAGATTTGTATTGAGAAATACAACAACTATGCAAACCTGGCCTGTGACGCTCAACTAAAGACAATCTTTCAAACAAATGCACAGCAGGAGCAGACTCACCTGGATACCATCAACCAGCTACTCATGGGACAGATTCCAAACATGAACCAGCAAGGTGGATCACAAGCTCAACAGCAGCCCAAGCAACAGCAGCAACCAGCTCCACCGGCATCGCCAACCATGCCCGGAAACCAAGGAACAACAAGCCCTGTTAGTGACAAGGATCTCTGTACCGACCTACTCATGACAGAAAAATATGTGTCCGGCGCTTACAACACCGCAATATTTGAGTGCAAGGATACCCAGGTGAGAGATATTCTGAACCATATACAAAAAGAGGAACAAAAACACGGCGAATCGATATTCAAGTATATGGAGAGTAAGGGGCTCTACACGCCCCAATAAAATGTATCATAATTATAGGGGTGTGACCGAACACACCCCTATAATTATGAATGTTGACAGAGATGGGCTACTCTTATATAATTGCAGATAATCAAATCATGAGGAGGTCTCTATGAAAAGATATCAAAGTGCGGAGTCGCGCCGTAGTCTTGCACGCAAAATAGCTTCAGAGGGAATTGTACTACTTAAAAATAATGGTATTTTGCCATTAAATCTTAATAACCAGATTGCTGTTGTAGGCAGAGGTCAAATAGACACAATTTTGGGCGGCGCCGGCTCGGGCAGTTCAGGCTCAACTCATGTATCTAATATCCTAGATGAAATTAAACGTGTTGGACTAAAGCCCGTTCAGGTTATAGAGGATTTCTATCTCTCAATTATTGACCCTGACGCAAGGAAACGTAAGATGGCTGAGTCATTCAGTGGTTTTCAGGACCTTATTGCTAGCGGTGCCATCTATGAAATATTCGGTAGGTACAATCCTCCTGAGGAGGAACCGGAAATACCTAACGACTTGTTAGCGGAAGCAAAAAGCTCAGCTGATACAGCCATCTGCATAGTATCTCGAAATTCCGGTGGTGAAGAATGTGATAGGCGTGTAGATGACGACTACTACCTCCTACCTTCAGAAATCAAGATGATTAAAGACGTCACATCCACATTTAAGAGTGTCATAGTTGTTCTCAACATTGTTGGCACCATAGATACAGCTTGGATTAGAAACTATCCGGGTATCAAAGCCGTTCTATACATGGGAACCCCAGGTGAACAGGGAGCTTCTGCCCTTGCAGATATCCTCGTCGGCATAACCACCCCCTCAGGCAAACTCTCATCCACCTATGCCCTCAGTTATGAGGACTATCCATCTGCCACCCACTTCAGTTTCAACAAGGACAAGCCCGAGTCAATACTGACCTACGAGGACTACGGTCTTGACGCCGCGCTTAATGGTAGCGCCGGCTTTGATAAGAGCCCCGTCACCGTATATCAGGAAGGTATTTTTACCGGATACCGTTACTTTGATACCTTTGGCAAGGACGTAATGTACCCCTTTGGATTCGGCCTGTCGTATGCCTCATTTACTATTTCTGACGTAACCACTTCAATTGTCAAAGACTCGCTCAGGCTCAGCTTTTCCGTAAAGAACGCCTCAAATAAGTACTCCGGGAAAGAGGTTGTGCAATTCTACCTCAGTGCACCCCAGGCTAAACTTGAACAACCTTATCAAAAGCTTATAGGGTTCCACAAAACAGAGGAGTTAGCTCCCGGAACTACAGCAGGCTGTTTCATTGATGTCCCACTGTCAGAACTTGCAAGCTATGATGAGGACACAGCATGCTACATCATAGAGAAGGGCACCTACCTGATCCGTGTAGGAAACTCCTCAAGAAATACACATGTCATGGCAAAATTCACCGCAACTGAGGAGATCATAACCGCTGTCTATTCCAATGTCCTCACAATCAACCCAGACAATAAAGCAAAACTGAACTTCCTCTCCAACGCGGATGCAGTGCCCATATCTTACGATGGCGAGCAACAAGAAATGGAGTCACTTGCCTCTTCATTCAATCTAACCCAGGAATATGTTGTCCCCCATACATCCACCCCTTATGTGCTCCCCAAGAAAGTAGCCCCCAAACAAGGCAGTACACTTGCAGACGTCAAGGAAAACAAAGTATCAATATTTGACTCTGTAGCTCAAATGACTGACGAAGAACTCGCCGTCCTAGCTAACGGCTACGGTCCCGGACTGCCCTTTGGCGGCGGAAGAGGAGAAAATCCAAGCACATGGCAGTATGAGGACGGCTCAGACATCGCAATAAACACCCACCCAACAGGCAACATCGGATACATCTCACCAGCACTTCCAAAGTACGACATTCCTTCCGCATCATATAAGGACGGTCCCGCCAGCGTTGGCCATACAGCATGGCCTACCGGTTCATCTATGGCATGCACCTTCAACACCGCTC
>CAZIVK010000313.1:0-2537 GCA_964542515.1 uncultured Oscillospiraceae bacterium
AAATAATACTTAGTCACGTCTGAGGAGGTCTCTGATCTCTGTCAGCAGTGCAATGTCCTCTGGAGGGGCGGGGGGTGCAGCGGGCTCTTCAGGAGCTTCTACCTTTTTACGGCGTAAGCGGTTAATAGCCTTGACCATAGCAAAGACAACAAGAGCCATAAGGACAAAGTCCACGGCACTCTGAATGAACTTACCATAGTAGATAGCTGACTCTGCGGCATCAGCTGTTTCTGCTGTTATTATGTACTTGAGATCATCAAAGTTGATGCCTCCAATAATAATTCCTATGAATGGCATCAGTACGTCATTTACCAGGGAGTTAATGATTTTAGTGAATGCACTGCCCATGATGATTCCTACCGCCATGTCCAACACATTGCCGCGCATGATGAATTCTTTAAACTCCTGTACTATTCCGGATTTCTTGCTCATTTAGTTACACCTTCATTCACATTATTTTAAGAGATGGGTTTTACTCCGTTTTCTTCAATTTAAACTTTGTCTCCGTGCCGGCTATGAGCCTTTTTATATTTTCACGGTGCATAAATATGACAATTGATGCTATTACCACTGTAGCTATTACAAAATAAACGTTTCCCTCATAAAAGAAGTAAACGAGCACAGGTACAACAGACATAGCAATTATAGATGCAAGGGATACATACTTGGTTGCCGCTGCTATAATTATAAATACTCCAATACCTATTAAGAAGATTCTCCAGTCAAGTACCAGGATGAAGGCAGCTGAAGTGAGCACGCCTTTTCCGCCCTTGAACCCAAAGTAAACCGGGAACATATGACCCAACATAACAAATATTCCGGCCACAAGCTTTCCCATAAAACTTGCGAGCAGTCCCCCTAGGAGCACCGCAACGATGCACTTTAACATGTCCCCAGCTATTACAGCTAGAGCACTTTTAGATCCAAATGCCCGTAAATAATTTGTTATTCCGGCGTTTCCGCTCCCAAATTCCCTTACATCCTTACCGTCTTGAAACTTAGAAACAATAATTGCAAAATTCAAACTGCCAAGTAGATAAGAAACAACTACAATAATTGCGTACTCCACAAACATATTTGCCTCCCTATTGATCGCCCTTTTGCTTAACTATCATGCGTATGGGTGTCCCCTCAAATCCGTATACGTCCCTGATTCTGTTTTCTATATACCTCTGATATGAGAAGTGGAATAATTCTGCCTCATTTACAAACACCACAAAGTTCGGAGGATTCACGCCGGTCTGAGTGATATAGTATATGCGGAGCCTCTTACCCTTTTTGGAGGGTGGCTGCATTCTTGCAACAGCGTCTCCAAGGACGTTATTGAGCATACCGGTAGTAATTCTTTTTCCTGACTGTTCAAAGACATTGTTTATTAACTCAAAGAGTTTATGCACACGCTGACCTGTCAGAGCAGATATAAATATCATAGGAGCGTAATCCATATACTGTAGGCCACTGCGTATCTCTTTTTCCATGTTCTCAAGAGTTCTGGTGGTTTTTTCAATGGTATCCCACTTGTTCACTACTATTATAGATGCCTTGCCCGCCTCATGTGCAAGACCGGCAACTTTGGTGTCCTGCTCAGTGACTCCGTCATTTGCGTCAATGAGTATTAGGCACACATTGGAGCGCTCAATAGCCATAGTTGCGCGGATGACACTGTACTTTTCTATGCTCTCATTGACTCTGGAGGACTTTCTAAGTCCGGCTGTATCAATAAAGTTATACTTCCCGCTATCATTTTCAAAAAAGGAGTCTATGGCGTCACGCGTTGTGCCGGGTACGTTGCTTACAATAGTACGCTTTTCACCCAGGACATAGTTAACTAAGGACGATTTACCGGCGTTTGGTTTGCCTATTACGGCGACATGTATTGTGTCAGAGTCTTCAACCTCAGTTACCTTTTCTGGGAAGTGGCTTAAGCATGCGTCCAGCAACTCACCTGTTCCGTGACCATGGAATGCGGATACGGCTATTGGGTCCCCAACGCCCAGATTGTAGAACTCAAAAATCTCAGGCGGAGGGTTTCCAACTGAGTCACACTTGTTTACGGCGAGCACAACGGCCTTCCGAGCTTTAAGCAGCATGTCCGCCACTTCCATATCCGCAGCTGTTACGCCAACTTTTATGTCCGTTACGAGTATAGCAACATCTGCGGTGTCTATAGCTATTTCTGCCTGTTCTCTCATAAAGAGCAACATTTCATTGTTGGTGTGGGGTTCAATTCCGCCGGTGTCCACAATGTTAAAGCTGCGCCCGTTCCAGTCACATTCAGAATAAATCCTATCTCTTGTGACCCCGGGGGTGTCCTCAACTATAGAGACTCGTTTACCTACGAGCCTATTAAAGAGCATTGATTTGCCCACGTTTGGTCTTCCGACTATCGCAATTAGCGGTAGTGCCAATCTATTCACCTCATTATAAAATCCAGGAGCTCTGCACCGTCATTAGGCACAGGTATAAGCTCAATATTAAGTGTTTGTTCTATTTCATCAACTGTCACATCATCTAAAAATACGCGCTCACCGGAACGA
>CAZIVK010000314.1:0-2527 GCA_964542515.1 uncultured Oscillospiraceae bacterium
ACGGCATGGGTGCACTGGTTTGTATAGGTGTGGCATCTATGCTCATTTTCCAAGTTATTGAAAATATCGGAATGTGTCTGGGTCTTACTCCTGTTATCGGCATCACACTGCCGTTTTTCAGCTACGGTGGCTCATCTATTATTACAATGTTTGCTGCTATGGGGCTTGTATCCGGTGTAAAAATGCGTCCTATGCCAACTTGGTTAAAAACAAGCTCTTCGTAATTTTTTTCTTGTCAAGAGGAATATAGTGTGAGAATTGGACAAACAATAGCTATGAAGGAAAATTCTCTTAACTTCTATTATTCCGATTGAGGAGGAACATCAATGAAATACAAAAGCTTCTACCGCATATTGCCGCTAGTCCTTGTGGTAGTAATCCTGTCATCTGGCATTGTAGCAAACGGTGCCGCTGACCCCTACGTCTCCGCCTTTTCAAAGAATGCTGACTCCGGACTCCCTGTCACCTTCACCGGCGCTGATTTCCTATCCAACGTTGTAGGTGATGAAAAGCTGGAGGGCATAGTATTTACTTCTCTCCCTGAAGGTGGATCACTCTACTGCGGATCGCGTAAGCTGTACGTGGGAGAGGCCGTAACAACCCAAAACTTGGACTCGCTCTTTTTCCAGCCGGCGGGTGACGTCTCAACATCGGGGAGCTTTAGTTATATCCCTGTCTTTGAAAATACCAACGGAAAAATCGCCACCGTATCCATCGCCTCTTTCAATAAGGAGAACTCAGCTCCCCTTGCCGAGGATGTAGAATTCGAAACAATTAAGAACATAGCCATCACCGGGAAGTTTAAGGTCAGTGACGCTGATGGAGATGAGCTGAGTTGTAAAATTCAGACATCGCCCAAGAAGGGTGATGTAACCATATCGGAAGATGACCCGTGCTCCTTTGTCTACACCCCCTACCAGGGCAAGAAAGGCACTGACACCTTCACCTATATGGCTGTGGATGCAGAGGGCAAGACCTCTCAGGTGGCCAAAGTCACTATTAAAATAGCTAAGAACGCCGCCAAAATGACCTATGCAGACATGACAAACAACCCCGCACACTTTGCAGCCATCAAGTTGGCTGAGGAGGGTATCCTCATTGGTGAGCGTATGGGTCAAACCATATGTGTCCGCTGCACTTAAGAACGGAATCATTACCGGCGCCACCACAAACGACGGCCGTAGAGTCTTCCGCCCAACCAGCTTGCTCACCAAGGCAGAGGCCGCCGTCATACTGAATAACGCAGTTTCACTGGAACCGTCCTCAGACTCCCCCGTCTTCTCTGATAATGACGCTGTTCCCGCATGGGCCGCATCCGCTGCTGCCAACACCGCTGCCCACGGTATTCTCTCAGTGTCCGCCAAAGGCGCGCTTGAGCCCATGGTCAGCGTAACCCGCGCAGAAGCTGCGCAGATGCTCTACAACGCCATGCAGGTGAACAACCAGAGTAACTCAGGACTCCTCAGCCGAATCTTCGGATAATTTAACACGGGGACAGTTACCCTGTTCAAAAAAGGGACATCAGACCGTTGAGTACGGCTTGATGTCCCTTTTGTTACTGTAACTGTCCCCGTGTCAAAGATCACCTTTGACGTAGGCGGTGAAGTAGGGGTCGTAGATAACCATGCCGGGGCGGGCGCCGGGGGGCTTTTTGACGTGACGGATGCGGGTGTAGTCTACCGGGACTGTTGTGCCGCCGCGTGCTTCGGAATAGTATGCGGCTATGGTGGCGGCTTGGGTGTAGGTGGCGTCATCCGGTTCTCTACCTTCACAGCGTATTATGACGTGGGAGCCGTGGTAGCCCTGGACGTGGAACCAGAGGTCGTCGCGCCGGGCCTCTTTGAAGGTGAGCTTGTCGTTTTGGATGTTGTTTCTACCTACGAGTATTGTAAAGCCTCCGTCTGACTTGAACTCCCTAGGAGGTTGTTCCTTCTGCTTCTTTTTAATGTGCTTGGGGTCTTTGCGCTGGTAGCCGGTGTCCTGGAGCTCCTCCCGGATGTCCTGAATGTCCCTGTCTGTGATGGCGCGTTCTAGCATGTCCAGCACACTCTCCAGGTACATAATTTCATTTTCACCTAAGTATATCTGGTCCCCAAGGATCTTTTCTGCGTTCTTCATGCGGTTGTAGTCCTTGTAGTGCTTAGCTGCATTCTGCTGGGCGGATAGGCGGTTATCCAACTGCACAGTGACGGTCCTACCTTCAGGGTCATAGAAGTCCTCTAAGTCAGCGGTGCGCTGTCCTTTTTTAATGTTGTGGAGGTTTGCCATTATGAGGTCACCCAACTCCCGGAGGCGTTCCCGCTCCTTAGCTGTGGCGAGCTCTATCTTTTGGTTTTCCACCTTTCTGCGGACCCGGTCCAGTGCAGACGATATGAGCTTTGTCATGTGCTGGGTGCGCTGTTTTATCCTGACGCTCTGGTCCCTTTTGAAGAAGAATGCCTCCACGAGTTCATTGAAGGACTCATACTGGGTGAGGGTGTACTTGTCACCGTACTGTAGGATAGGGATATAGCTGATGTCATAGGGT